>JAGOVZ010000094.1 GCA_018060485.1 Ottowia sp.
TGGGAACCGCAGGTCAACGGCGTGGTGCGCACGCTGAAGATGACCACGCGCCACCTGCAGGAGATGGGGCACAGCACGCACATCCTGTCGCCGCTCGACTTCAAGTCGATGCCCTGCCCGACGTACCCCGAAATCTCGCTGGCGCTGGCCACCAAGGGCGCGGTGGCGCGGCACATCGACAAGGTGGCGCCCGACTGCCTGCACATCGCCACCGAGGGGCCGCTCGGCTGGGCCGCGCGCGGCGTGGCGCTGCAGCGCGGCTGGCCGTTCACCACGGCGTACCACAGCCGTTTTCCCGAATACGTGCAGGCGCGTGTGCGGGTTCCGCTGGGCTGGAGCTACGCGCTGCTGCGCAAGTTTCACAACGCCGGACGCGCCACGCTGGCGCCCACGCCGGCCATCGTCGATGACCTGAAGGCGCGCGGCTTCACGCAGGCGCGGCTGTGGTCGCGCGGGGTGAATCTGGAGGCTTTCACGCCCGACGGGCCACGGCTGGAGCGCACCCGCAGCCCGGTGTTCCTCTACGTCGGCCGGCTGGCGGTGGAAAAGCAGGTGCACAAGTTTCTGGAACTGGACTTGCCCGGCGAAAAATGGGTCGCCGGCGCCGGGCCGGAAGAGGCCAGGCTGAAAGCCCAGTATCCGCAGGCGCGCTGGTTCGGCGTGCTGAGCGGCGACGAACTGGCCACCGTCTACCGCAGCGCCGACGTGATGGTGTTCCCGAGCGTGACCGACACTTTCGGCCTGGTGATGGCCGAATCGATGGCCTGCGGCACGCCGGTGGCCGCCTACCCGGTGCCTGGGCCGATCGACGTGGTGGGCCACGATTCGCCCGGCGGTGCCATCGACAACGACCTGCGCGCCGCCTGCATGGCCGCTTTGAAGAAGCCGCGCGACGGCGTGCGGCGCCACTCGGAGCAGTTCAACTGGCCAGCGGCAACGCGACAGTTTGAACGGGCGCTGGTGCCGCTGCGCGCGGGCGCGGCAGCGTCAAACGCGCATGCCGAGGCGCGTGCCGCACTACAAAACAAATAGCTGCTTGCGCTTGTCCTGCAAGCGCCAGCGGCTTTTTTCTCTTGAATATCAGTCGCTGACGATGGCGCGAATCCAGTCCGGCAGCCCCACCGCCTTCTGCTGCGGAAAGTTGACCCAGATGGTGGTCGCGCCGCCCGCCGCGCACACCACGCCGGGCTCGGCCACCTTTTCCATCGTCGCCCAGCTCTCGAAGGTGGTGCGGCCGGGGTCGCTGACGTACATCTTCAGCAGCACCTCGTCCGGGTACTCGAACTGGCGATAGAAGTTGCAGAACGCATTGACGATCACCGGCCCCTCGCCCTGCGCGTCGGGCACGCAGCCGATGGAGCGAAACCAGTCGATGCGCGCCGTTTCCATGTAGCGGAAGTAGGTGGCGTTGTTGACGTGGCCCATGGCGTCCATGTCGCCCCAGCGCACGGCGATGTGGGTTTCGAACACCAGTTTTTTTTGGTCGGGAATGTCGATCTTCATCGGTGTGCCTTGATGGATGCCAGGATGCCGGCGGTGAACAACGCAGCCGCCGTCCACTGCGTGATCGTGGGCCAGCGCTTATCCCACATGAAAGAGTACAGCAGCGCGAACAGCGTCTCGCTCACGATGAGCTGGCCGCACAGGCTGGCCGACAGGCGCTGGCTGGCGATGTTCCACAAGATGGTGGCCAGCCAGCTGGAGCCCAAACCAATCGCGACCACGATCAGCGCGAACAGCGGCCAGCCCGGTTGCGCCACAAGCTGCGGCAGCGGCGTGCCGAGCGTGAACGTCAGCAGCAATCCGCCCACTCCGGTGGCCACGCCAAGCCAGTTGGCCCAGTCGGTGGCGCCCACGTCGGGGTTGCGGCGCAGCCAGGCCGCATTGAGCAGCGCAAACGCCGTCCAGCACGCCATGGCGGCCACGGCCAGACCGATGCCGCGCCAGTAGGCGGATTGGCTTGCTATGGTGTTGAGAGCTGCCGGCGCTTGATCGGCGTGCGCCAGCGTGCCTTTTGCCATGAAATACAGGCCGGCGAGCGTCAACAGCAGCCCCGGCAACAGCGCCACCCAGCGCAGTCCTTGCGGCTTGCCCAGCAGCATCACCCAGATCGGGATGGTGCCTACGATGAGCGCCGGCATCTCGGTTCCGGCGTCGCGGATGGCCAGCACCAGAATCCAGTAGTAGCCGGTAAAGCCCAGCACCGACAGCCACAGCGCGCCCCAGGCCTGCGGCCACGTCGGCTTGCGCGCGCGCCGCCACGACACGGCCAGCACCGCGACCGAGACCACGCCGTAGACGACGAAGCGCCCCGCCGTCAGGTCAATGCCCGCAAAGCCGCTGACCATGCGCGGTGCCACGAACACCAGGCCCCACAGCGCGCCGGCGAGCAGGCCGGCTAGGATGCCGGTCAGCATGGAGCGATGACGGAATGACTGCGCCGCTGCGCGGCTGCAATGACGAAATGACGAGGCAACGCAAAGCGCGTGTCGCGGGTCATGGCGGCGCAGCCGCCGTCATCAACGCCGTGCAGCGGCGAGGTCATTTCGTCAGACGGCAAACCCATCGTCCGCCGCAATCACCGCCCCATTGACAAAATGGCTCTGGTCGCTGGCCAGCATCATCAGCACGGCATCCAGGTCCTTCGGCTCGCCCACGCGCTTGCGCGGCAGCATGCTGATGAGCTTCTGGCCCTGCTCGGTCTGCCAGTGGTGGTGGTT
Organism: Ottowia sp.; assembly: GCA_018060485.1. Taxonomy (GTDB): domain Bacteria; phylum Pseudomonadota; class Gammaproteobacteria; order Burkholderiales; family Burkholderiaceae_C; genus Ottowia. The sequence continues at coordinate 2,721 of JAGOVZ010000094.1, forward strand.
GATTTCGGTGTCGATGTAGCCGGGGCAGATGGCGTTGACGTTGATGCCGAAGCGCCCCCACTCCAGCGCCATGGCCTTGGTCATCTGCACCACGGCCGCCTTGCTCATGCAGTAGACGCCGATCTGCGGCAGCACTTTCAGCCCCGCCATCGACGCGATGTTGATGATGCGCCCGCCGGTGAAGCTGCCCGGCGCCGCGCCCTTGGCGCGCGCGATCATGCGCTTGCCCACCTCTTGCGCGACGAAGAAGGCGCCGCGCACGTTGGTGTTGAAGATGAAGTCGTAGTCGTCTTCCGTCACGTCCTGAATGCGCTGCGTGGTGCTGACGCCCGAGTTGTTGATGAGGATGTCGATAGAGCCCATCTCGGTCTCGGCGTGCGCCACGGCGCCCTTGATGGATTGCACGTCGGTCACGTCGCACTCGACCACGTGCGCGTCGCCGCCCTCGCCTTCGATGCGGGCGCGCAAATCCTTCAGCTTTTCGATGCGGCGGCTGGCCAGCACCACGCCGGCGCCGGCGCGCGCCAGCGTGCGGGCAAATTCGGCGCCCAGGCCGCCCGAGGCGCCGGTGACAAAGGCCACGCGGCCGGACAAGTCAATGCTGTAGCTCATGGTTGTTTTTCCTGTGAAGAACGGGGCTCGGCCCACAGGCCGCAATGATGCCCGGGTGCGTGCATAAAATCGGTCTCGCACCCGACACGCCCGCCCGCGCGCGCCAAAGACAATGTCGGTCATTATTTCAAACACGATGAGAGGCGCCCCATGACCCCCGAGGAAATCATCCAGCAATACGGCCCGCGCGAGGCGATGGAATACGACGTTGTCATCGTCGGCGCCGGCCCGGCCGGTTTGTCGGCGGCCATCCGCATCAAGCAGCTGGCGGCCGAAAAAGGCAACGACGTGTCGGTGGTGGTGCTCGAAAAAGGCTCAGAGCCCGGCGCGCACATTCTCTCCGGCGCGGTGATGGATCCGAAGGCGCTGACCGAGCTGATCCCCGACTGGAAGGAAAAAGGCGCGCCGCTGCACCAACAAGTGACCGACGACGCCTACGTCTTCCTGAACGAAGGCGGCGGCGGTGCGCGCGTGCCCAACCTGCTGCTGCCGCCGTTTGCCAACAACCACGGCAACTACATCGTCAGCTTAGGCAACGTGGTGCGCTGGCTGGCCACGCAGGCTGAAGAGCTGGGCGTGGAAATCTTCCCGGGCTTTCCGGCCGCCGAAGTGCTCTACAACGAGGACGGCAGCGTGAGGGGCGTCGCCACCGGCAACATGGGGATCGGCAAGGATGGCGAGCCGACCGAGAACTTCCAGCTCGGCATGGAGCTGCTGGGCAAGTACACGATCTTCGCGGAGGGCTCACGCGGGCACCTGGGGCGGCAGCTCATCGCGCGCTACAAGCTGGACGCCCACAGCGACCCGCAAAGCTACGCCATCGGCATCAAGGAGCTGTGGGAGATCGACCCCAGCCGCCACACACCCGGCCTGGTGATGCACACCGCCGGCTGGCCGATGGACGAGCAGACCTACGGCGGCGCCTTCCTCTACCACGCCGAGGACAACAAGGTGTATTGCGGCTACGTGGTGGGCCTGAACTACAAGAACCCCTACCTGAGCCCGTTCGAGGAGTTCCAGCGCTGGAAGACGCACCCGCGCGTCAAGTGGTACTTCACCGACGATGCCGGCAACGTCAACGCCAAGCGACTGTCCTACGGCGCGCGCGCCATCACGGCGGGCGGCATCCTGGCCCTGCCCAAGACGGTGTTCCCGGGCGGCGCTCTGGTGGGGTGTGAAGCCGGCTACCTGAACGTGAGCCGCATCAAGGGCAGCCACGCCGCCATCAAGACCGGCTCGCTCGCGGGCGAGGCCGCGTATGAGGCCGTGGCGGCAGGCCGCGCGCACGACGAGCTGAGCGCCTATCCCGCCGCCTTCGAGAACAGCTGGCTGGCGGCCGAGTTGAACAAGGACCGCAACTTCAAGAACTGGTTCAAGAAGGGCCTGTGGGTCGGCACAGTGATGAACGGCATCGAACAGATGGTCTTCCGCGGTCACGCGCCGTGGACACTGCACCGCCACGAACCGGATCATGTGCAACTGAAAGCCGCCGCCGAGTGCGAGCCGATCGCCTATCCCAAGCCCGACGGCAAGCTGACCTTCGACCGCCTCTCCAGCGTGTTCATCAGCAACACCAACCATGAGGAGAACCAGCCCTCGCACCTGACGCTCAAGGACGCGAGCGTGCCGGTGAACATCAACCTGGCCAAGTACGCAGGCCCCGAGGCGCGCTACTGCCCGGCCGGCGTGTACGAATTCGTGCCCGACGAAGCCAAGGGCGGCAGTGCCCAGCGCCTGCAGATCAATGCGCAGAACTGCGTGCACTGCAAGACCTGCGACATCAAGGACCCGACGCAGAACATTGTCTGGGTCACGCCGGAGGGCGGCGGCGGGCCGAACTATTCGGGCATGTAAGTCAAATCGGCCGCCAGCGCTTGCCAGGCAAGCGCGAGCAGCTATTATTTTTGATTGTTCATGAAGAAGCCCGACATTCCACTGTGGGAGCGGGCTTGCCCGCGATGGGGAGTTGACGCGCAGTGATGTGGTCCATCGCGTCCAAGGCCGCCGTCGCAGGCCCGCGCCCACTCATGCGCGAAAACCCCGTGGCGGTCGGTCGGGGCCGGTGGTCATAATCACAGCCCACCCGCGCGCCGCCGGCGCCAGCTGTTCGATTGTTTAGGAGACAAATCCATGAAGTTGCACCAACTCGTGCTTGGCTTAGGTCTGGCATCCGCTCTGAGCGTGGGCCTGGTGGCCGGCGCCGCCGCGCAGACCACGATGAAGATCAGCATTTCGACCTCGCAGAACTCGCACCAGGGCGTGGCCATCGACACCTTCGCCAAGGAAGTCGAAAAGCGCACCGCCGGCCGCTACAAGGTGCAGACCTTCTACAACGGTGCCTTGGGTGGCGAACGTGAATCGATCGAGGCGGTGCAGTTGGGCACGCAAGAGCTGGCCTTCAGCTCCAGTGGCCCGGTGCCCAACTTCGTGCCCGAGACCAAGATCCTCGACGTGCCCTTCCTGTTCCGCGACAAGGCGCATGCGCGCGCTGTGCTCGACGGCCCCATCGGGCAAGAGCTGCTGGGCAAGTTCGACGCCAAGGGCTTCAAGGCGCTGGCCTGGGCCGAGAACGGCTTCCGCCACATGACCAACAGCAAGCGCGCCGTGAACGCACCTGAAGACCTCAAGGGCCTGAAGATGCGCACCATGGAAAACCCGGTGCACATCGCCGCCTACAAGGCGCTGGGCATCATCACCACACCGATGGCCTTCCCCGAAGTGTTCACCGCGCTGCAGCAGGGCACGGTGGACGGGCAGGAGAACCCGCTGTCCGTCATCATCTCGGCCAAGTTCGACCAGGTGCAGAAACATCTGTCGCTCACCGGCCACGTGTACTCGCCCGGCATCTTCGTGATGAACAAGGCGGTGTTCGACAAGCTGTCGGCCGCCGACAAGCAGGCCTTCATCGACGCCGCCAAGGAAGGCACCAAGGCCAACCGCGCGCGCGTGGACGAGGACGACGCCAAGGGCGTGGCCGACCTGCGCAGCAAGGGCATGAACGTGGTCGACAACGTCGACAAGGCCAAGTTTGTGGCCGCGCTGACCACCGCCAACGCCCAGTTTGAAAAAGACTTCGGCAAGGCCAACCTGGATCGGATCCGCAACTTCAAGTAACGCGGGTTAGCCAATCGCCCTATTGGCCATAGTGCGATGTGCCCGCCCGCCCTGCGCGGCGGGCATTTTTGTTTCAGATCGGGGCGCTCATGAAGGCCGTGTTTCTCAACCTTGAAAGCTGGACCACGCGCATCGCGATGGCGCTGGCCTGCCTGATGCTGGCCATTGCATCGGGCCTGGCCGTGTTCCAGGTCATCACCCGCTTCGTGCTGGAACAACCGGCCGAATGGACCGAAGTGCTGATCCGCTTCAGCCTGATCTGGATGGTGTTCATGGGCATCCCGATGGCCTTTCGCCAGGGCGCGATGGTGAGCGTGGACGCGCTGTATCGCGCCGTGCCCACGCACATCAAGCGCGTGCTTGACTTGGTGGTGGCATTGGCCGCGCTGGCGCTGATGCTGATCATCCTGTGGTGGGGTTACGACTACGCCGTGCGCGGCCGCGTGCAGACCATGGCCGGGCTGGAATCGCTGTCGATGTTCTGGGCCTATGTGGCGATGCCGGTGGGCGCGCTGTTCTCGGTCATTGCCATCGTGGCCAACTACCTTGACCCGCGCCGCATGGAACTGGAGACCGCCCAGTGATGACGACCACCCGTGAGCCGGCCTGCGGCCGTCTTCCCCTCAAGGGGACGCACCCAGCGGCCGGGCCAAGCCCGTTCCGCGGGTGCACTCGAAGCGGCGCGTACTCCGCATGCTTCGCCATCAGCTTGGAATTTCGGGAGCGCAGCGCATGACGTCCGCCATGCTCATCACCATGGTGCTGGGTTTCGCGCTCAGCGTCTCGGTCGCCGTCTCGATCGGCCTGGCGTCCATCGTCGGCATCCAGGTCACCAACGCCAACATGCTGATTTCCGCCAAGGAGATCTTCAACTCGATCAACAAATTTCCGCTGGCCGCCGTGCCCTTTTTCATCCTGGCCGGCAACCTGATGGAAACCGGCGGCATCTCGCGCCGGCTGGTGGAATTCGCCAAGAGCATCGTCGGCGGCGTGCAGGGCGGCCTGCCGATGACCTGCGTGCTGACCTGCATGATCTTCGCCGCAGTGTCGGGCTCGTCGGTGGCGACCACGTTTGCCATTGGCGCCATCCTGATTCCGGCGCTGATCAAGCACGGCTACCCCACCAGCTACGCCGCCGCGCTACAGGCCACCAGTGCCGAGTTGGGTGTGATCATTCCGCCCTCGATCCCGATGATTTTGTACGGCGTGTCTGCCGAGGTGTCGATTGGCGAGCTGTTCATCGCCGGCTTCGGCCCGGGCATCCTGATCAGCGGCGCGCTGATGCTGTTCGTGTGGGTGTATTGCAAGTGGAAGGGCTGGGGCAAGAACGACGGCGACGGTCGTCTGGGCTTTTTCAAGGCCACCCGGCAGGCCGCGTGGGCGCTGCTGATGCCGGTCATCATCCTGGGCGGCATCTACGGCGGCATCTTCACGCCGACCGAGGCGTCGGCCATCGCGGTGGTCTATGCCCTGATCGTCGGCATGCTGATCTACCGCGAAATCGGCCTCAAGGACTTGTTCCCCGTGCTGCGCCGATCGGTCATCTCGTCGGCGGTAATCATGTTCATCATCGCCAACGCCGGGCTGTTCGCCTTCCTCATCACGCGCGCGGGCGTGCCCGAGGCGATCGGCCACTGGCTGGAGCAGGTGTTGCAAAGCCCGGCCATGTTCCTGCTGGGCGTGAACGCGGCGCTGTTCATCATCGGCATGTTCATCGAGACCAGCGCCGCCATCATCGTGCTGGCGCCCATCCTGGCGCCGGTAGCGGCGCACTTTGGCATCGATCCGGTGCATTTCGGGTTGATCATGGTGGTGAATCTGGCGCTGGGCATGATCACGCCGCCCTTTGGCGTCAACTTGTTCGCGGCCTGCACGGTGGCGCGCGTCTCGCTCGACAAGATCATCCGGCACCTGATCCCCTTCGTGTGCGTGATCCTGGCCTGCCTTCTCATCATCACCTACGTGCCGGCGCTGTCGCTCGGCCTGCGCGATCTGGTGTATCGCTGAAGGCAAGCTAGAATCTTTCGGTCAGGAGAGAGCGCTGCCATTCACCCACGAATGCGCGCCGCCGAAGGCCGAACGCTCAGGCAAAAAGGACTGGCAAACTTGATTCTGCTGGAGAGAGGCCGCCGCCCCGCACGGGTCAGGCGGCCCACCGAAGGGGCAAGGCCCGTACGCCAACCGGCGGCGGGTTGAATCTCTCAGGTAAAGGGGACAGCAGGGTTCCGCGCCCGCCGCGTGTCGGCGGGCAATGCAATTGAACAACGCATTCGAGGAGCCCTGCGCATGTCCGCTGCCGACGCTGAACTCTTGAAGACCCCGCTGCACGACCTGCACGTCGAACTCGGCGCGCGCATGGTGCCGTTTGCCGGCTATTCCATGCCGGTGCAGTATCCCGCCGGCCTGATGGCCGAACACAAGCACACGCGCGAAGCGGCTGGCCTGTTCGACGT
>JAGOVZ010000296.1 GCA_018060485.1 Ottowia sp.
TGGTGAAGTATTCGCGGCTCCAGTCCACCGTGGCGCCCATGCGGCGCATCTGGCGGGTGATGGTGTCGCCGGAATGCTGCTTCCACTCCCACACACGGGCGACGAAGTTCTTGCGGCCCAGGTCGTGGCGGCTTTGTTTTTGCTCTTGCAACTGGCGCTCGACCACGATTTGCGTGGCGATGCCGGCATGGTCGGTGCCGGGAATCCACGCCGTGTTGAAGCCCTTCATGCGGTGGTAGCGCGTTAGGCTGTCCATGATGGTCTGGTTGAACGCGTGCCCCATGTGCAGCGTGCCGGTCACATTGGGCGGCGGCAGCTGAATGGCGAAGTTCTCGCCGCGCGCGGCGGCCTCGGCGCTGGGCTCGCCCGTACCGCGAAAACCCGCGCGCCCCAGGCCGGCCGCCTCCCACGCGGGGCCCCACGTGGCCTCGATGGCGGCGGGCTCGAAGGATTTGGACAGGGCGGCCAGGCCCGGCTGCGAAAGCGGTTCAGACATGTCGATGGGCGGACGAAGCCGCAAGAAGGTGCGCGCGCACCGGTGTGGGCCCAGCGGGCGAAACAGATGATTTTACCGGCGCGGCCGCTGGCCAGCGCGGCATCCGTGCATTGCGAAATGGTGGTCAAAATGGGCTGTGGCGCTCGTCCATCAAGCGCGAGAAGCTATCAAAACAGTAGTTCGTTGCTTCGGGCCTGTGCCTGCCCGCGCGGCGCGCTTCAATAGAATCGCGCCCCATGCCGTCCGCGCCAGATATCGACCAGATGACCGCCACCGTGCTGTGGGGCGCGTTTGCGCTCTCGGTGCTGTTTGGCGCCATCGTGCACCGCACGCGCTACTGCACCATGGGCGCCATCGCCGACGTGGTGACCACGGGCGACGCCACGCGCCTGCGCCAATGGGCACTGGCGGCCGGCGTGGCGGTGATTGGCTTTGGCGCGCTGGCCGCGGCAGGCTGGATCGAGCCCGCTGATTCGATCTACGCCGGCACGCGCTGGATGTGGCTGTCGGCGTTGGTTGGCGGCGGCTTGTTCGGCATCGGCATGGTCATGGCGTCGGGCTGCGGCAGCAAGACGCTGGTGCGCATCGGCGCAGGCAACCTGAAGGCGGTGGTGGTGTTTCTGGCGATGGCGCTGTCGGCTTCGGTTGCCTTGCGCGGCGTGGCGGCGGTGGCGCGCGATCGCACGGTGGATCGGGTGTTCGTGGCCTTTGATGGCCCCGCCACATTAGCCCATCTGGTGGCCGGGGCGGGCGGCTGGCCGCTGCCGTGGGTGCTGCTGGGCGCGGCCTTGCTGGTCGGCGTGCCGCTTGTGGTTTGGGCGTTGATCGGCCGGGGCTTTGTGAATGCCACCAACCTGCTGGCTGGGCTGGGTCTGGGCGGCATCATCGTGGCCGTATGGTGGTTGAGCGGCCACGTGGGCCATGTGGCCGAACACCCCGAGACGCTGGAATCCGCCTACCTGGCCACCCGCAGCGGCCGCATGGAGGCGCTGACCTTCACCGGCCCACTGGCGCACACGCTGGATTGGCTCATGTTTTTCAGCGACCGCAGCCAGCGCCTGAGCCTGGGCGTGGTTTCGGTGGCCGGCGTGGTCGTCGGCGCGGCGGCGCACGCGCTGGCCACGCGCCAGTTTCGCTGGGAAGGCTTTCGCACCACCGAAGACCTGGCCAACCACCTGATCGGTGCCGTGCTGATGGGCGTGGGCGGGGTGACGGCGCTGGGCTGCACCATCGGCCAGGGCTTGAGCGGCGTATCGAACCTGAGTCTGACCAGCTTTACCGCGGTGGCCGGCATCGTCGCTGGGGCCGTGGTGGCGCTGAAGTACCAGGCATGGCGGCTGGAGAAGTCGCTGTGACGGTCGAGTCCTGCGCCATCGCGCACGAAGCGGACGATGTGGAGCGCCGCTTCGGCGGCCTGGCGCGCCTGTACGGCGTGGAGGGCGCCGCGCGCATCCGCGCCGCTCATGTGGCCGTGGTGGGCATCGGTGGCGTCGGCTCGTGGGCTGCCGAGGCGCTGGCGCGCAGCGGCGTGGGGCGCCTGACGCTGATCGACCTTGACCACGTGGCCGAATCCAACGTGAACCGGCAGGTTCACGCGCTCACCGACACGCTGGGACAGGCCAAAGTGCAGGCCATGCGCGAGCGCATCGCGCAAATTCACCCAACGTGCGTGGTGCACGGCGTGGAGGAATTCGTGGACGCGGGCAACTGGCCCCAATTGCTGCCGGCGCCGGTGCACGCCGTCATCGACGCCTGCGACCAGGTGGCGGCCAAGGTCGCCGTGGCCGCCTGGGCGCTGCGCGAGCGCGTTCATTTCATCGCCGTCGGCGCGGCAGGCGGCAAGCGGCACGCCGAGCGCGTTGAGATTGCCGACATTGCCGAGGTCACGCACGATCCGCTGATCGCCCAACTGCGCTACCGCCTGCGGCGCCACCATGGCGCCGCGACCAGCGGCAAGCGCATCGGCGTCGCCGCCGTCTTCAGCCGCGAGAACGTCGTCTTGCCCGAGGTTTGCGAGAATGGTGAAGCGGCCGACGGATCACTGAATTGCCACGGCTATGGCTCCAGCGTCGCGGTGACAGGCACCTTCGGCCTGTGCGCCGCCGGCTGGGTGTCAAATCAGTTGGCAAGAAACGTCGAAAAAACCGCGCTATAATTTGAGGCTCGCCAACTTGCAGGCTCAGCTTAGCAAGCGCGG
>JAGOVZ010000095.1:0-5751 GCA_018060485.1 Ottowia sp.
ACCGGCGTGCGCGTGCCGTCGCGCGCCAGCTTGTAAACCACCGCCCCGCGCGCCACGTACAGCGCGCGGCGGTGTGGGGCAGTGCTCGGCGTTGGGCCCTGCCCACTCAGCCATCACCACGCTGCCGCCAGGCGCTTCGGTCATCGACAAGACGCTGCGAAAACGCACTTCGGCGCCCACACCGTCGGGCGCATCGAAGCAGCCGGGGCCGAACTCGGATGGCAGCAAAGGGCTGGCCATCAGCGTCAATTGGCCGGCCGCCGCCGGCTGCCCGGGCGTGGGTGCAGGCAGCGGCACAGGCGCGGGGGCCGGTGCTGGCGCAGGCGATGGCACGGGTGTGGCCGGGCTGCTCCCGTCGCCACCGCAGGCGCAAGCGGCCGGCGCAGTGGCGAAAAAACAGCATGGTCAAGCGCGGCAATAGCCGATGGGGCAGGCTCATGTCGTGTATCTCCAGGAGCGGTCGGTCAAGGGTGATTCTGACGCGCTCGGCGCCAATGCCATCGCGGTCAAACCCGGGCTCGTCACGCAGGCACCCCGAATCCGCACAAAATAGCCCCATGACCAAAGCCCTCAAAGACATCGCCTTCTCCATGCTCGACCTGGTGCCCGTGCGCGAGGGGCGCAGCGTGGCCGACGCGCTGGCGGTTTCGCTGCAGACCGCGCGGCACGCCGAGCGCCTGGGTTTCACGCGCTACTGGCTGGCCGAGCACCACAACATGGCGGGCATCGCCAGCTCGGCCACCGCCGTGCTGGTGGGGCACATCGCGGGCGGCACCGAGCGCATCCGCGTTGGCTCGGGCGGCGTGATGCTGCCCAACCACCCGCCGCTGACGGTGGCCGAGAGCTTCGGCACGCTGGCCGAGCTGTACCCCGGCCGCATCGACTTGGGGCTGGGCCGCGCGCCCGGCACCGACCCGATGACCATGCGCGCACTGCGCCGCAACCGCGTCGAGACGGTGGACGACTTTCCCCGCGAAGTGGCCGAGCTGGAGCACCTGCTGGGCGATGTCACGCCGGGTCAGAAGCTGATTGCCAACCCCGGCGCCGGCACGCGGGTGCCGATCTGGCTGCTGGGCTCCAGCCTGTTCAGCGCCCAGCTGGCGGCCGAGCGCGGCCTTCCTTACGCCTTTGCGTCGCACTTCGCGCCGGCCATGCTGCTGCAGGCCATCGATGTGTATCGGCGCGCCTTCAAGCCCTCGGCGCAGTGCCCCAAGCCCTACGTGATGATCGGCGTGCCGCTGGTGGCGGCGCCGACGGACGAAGAAGCGACTTATCTGGCCGGCACCATCTTCGAGCGCGTGCTGGCGATTCTGCGCGGCGCCCGCGGCCTGCTGCAGCCGCCACGGCCGGGCTTTTTCGAGCAATTGAATGCGCAGGAGAAGGCCGGCATCGCCGACTTCCTGGCCTGTGCCGTGATCGGCTCGCCCGAGACGGTGCGCCAGGGCCTGCAAGCCCTGGCGGATGAGACCGGCTGCGACGAGATGATGTTCACCTGCGACATCTACGATCCGGCGCTGCGCCTGCGCTCGCTCGACATTGCGGCCGCGGTGCGCGCGGGCGACAGCGCCCCGGTGCGCGAGCCGGCCGCATGACGCGTGCCCGCGTTGGACGGGGCGCGCTGGTCGTACTGGCGCTGCTGGCCCAAGGCTGCGCGGTGGCCAGTGCCACGGCGGGCGCGGCGGTGGCGGTCACTGGCGCGGTGGTGGCCACCGGCGTCAGCCTGACGGGCAAGGCGATCGGGGCAGGCATCGACGCGGTGTCCGGCACGGCCGAATCGCCCGACCACAGCGGCATCGTGGTGCGCGAGCGCATTCGCCCGGCTGAAGCGGCGTCGCCCCCACGCTGCGCGCCAACCGCGGGTGACGCACCCGCGCCCGCGGACTGCCGTTGATGCCGAATTAGCTATTCTTTAAATAGCTGCTCGCGCTTTCCCCGCAAGCGCCAGCGGCCTGAAACACTTGGAACCCGATGCACGAGCTGCCTCACAGCCCGGCCGCCGAGCGCAACCAGGCGCCCATCCTGGCCGTATTGCGCACGCTGCTGCCGGCCTCGGGCCGCGCGCTCGAAGTCGCCAGCGGCACCGGCCAGCACGCGGCCCATTTCGCCGCCGCCCTGCCCGGCTGGCAATGGCAGCCGACCGACCTGGACGATGCCGGGTTCGACGCCATCCGTGGCTGGGCGCAGCGGGCAGGCGCGCGAAACGTCGAGGCGCCGCGCCGACTCAATGCGCAGGATGCTGTCTGGCCGTCCGATGGCACGCCGTTCTCCAAGCCGTTCGATCTCATCTACGCCGCCAACCTGCTGCACATCAGCCCCTGGGCGACGAGCCGCGGACTGATGCAGGGCGCGGCACGCCACCTGGCGCCGACCGGCCAGTTGGTGGTGTACGGGCCGTTCATCGAAACCGACGTCACCACGGCCGCCAGCAACCTCGCCTTCGACGCCGACCTGCGGCGGCGCGACGCGTCCTGGGGCCTGCGCCGGCTGGACGATGTGGTGGCCGAGGCGCACGCGGCCGGTTTGCGGCTGGCCGAGCGCCATGCGCTGCCGGCCAACAACCTGCTGCTGGTGTTCGCCCATGGCAGCTAAAATTCGCCGCACCGTCGTTCACGGTCGCTCCCGTTTTCATAGCTGCTCGCGCTTGTCCCGCATGGATCATCCCGGAAATCTCTTTGTCGTCGCGGCGCCCAGCGGTTCGGGCAAGTCGAGCCTCGTCAACGCCTTGCTGGAAGTGGATGCGGGGGTGGCGCCGTCCATTTCGCACACCACGCGCGCGCCACGCGGACAGGAAAAAGACGGCCGCGAATACTTTTTCATCGACGACCAGGCCTTCGACGCCAAGATCGCCGCCGGCGATTTTCTCGAGTGGGCGCTGGTGCACGGCAACCGCTACGGCACATCGCGCCAGGCGATCGAGGCGCGCATGCAGGCCGGGCGCGACGTGGTGCTCGAAATCGACTGGCAAGGCGCGCTGCAGATCCAGAAGCTGTTTCCCGACGCCATCCTCGTCTTCGTGCTGCCGCCGAGCTGGGACGAGTTGCGCGCCCGCCTGACGCGCCGCGGTGAGGACGCGCCCGAGGTGATCGAGCTGCGCCTGGCCAATGCGCGCGAGGAACTGGCGCAGTGCCAGAAATTCGACTTCGTTATAATCAACGAGGTATTTGAACGCGCGCTTTTCGACCTGAAAGCCATTGTTCACGCGCAACGGCTGAAGTACAGCGCCCAGAAAAGCGCCCGCGCCGGCACCTTTGAAGGCCTCGGCATCGCCTGACACCCATTCACCTCCAGGACACTCCCGCACCATGGCCCGCATCACCGTCGAAGACTGCCTCGATCAGATTCCCAACCGTTTTCAGCTGGTGCTGGCCGCCACTTACCGCGCCCGCATGCTGAGCCAGGGCCACACGCCCAAGATCGAAACGCGCAACAAGCCCGGCGTGACCGCGCTGCGCGAAATTGCCGCCGGCAAGGTCGGCATCGAGATGCTGAAAAAAGTGCCCTGAAGCGGCAGCCGCTTCAAGCCCGCAAAAAGCGCCCATCGGGCGCTTTTTTGTTGCGTTTGCACAATTTCGTGTCACCGCGGTTAAATTAAGGCCTTATGGGATCCCTCATGCCCATCGTCGAGCGCCCGATGGCCGCCGCGAATGCGGCTGCGGCCAGCTTTGCCGCGCTCGAGGCCAAGCTGGACTATCTGGACGCGGCCGACATCGACCTGGTGCGCCGCGCCTACCGCTTTGCCGACACCGCCCACCTGGGCCAGATGCGCCACAGCGGCGAGCCCTACATCACCCACCCCATCGCCGTGGCCGCGCAAGTGGCCGAATGGAAGCTGGACCCGCACGCCCTCATGGCCGCGCTGCTGCACGACGCGATGGAAGACTGCGGCGTCACCAAGGCCGACCTGGTGGAGCAGTTCGGCGCCCCGGTGGCCGAACTGGTGGACGGCCTCACCAAGCTGGACAAGCTGCAGTTCAGCACGCGCGAGGAAGGCCAGGCCGAGTCCTTCCGCAAGATGCTGCTGGCCATGGCGCGCGACGTGCGCGTGATTTTGGTCAAGCTGGCCGACCGCCTGCACAACATGCGCACCATGGGCGACATGCCGCGCCCCAAATGGGGCCGCATCAGCACCGAGACGCTCGACATCTACGCGCCCATCGCGCACCGCTTGGGCCTGAACGAAACCTACCGCGAGCTGCAAGACCTGGCCTTTCGTCACCTGCAGCCGTGGCGCTACAGCGTGCTGGCCAAGGCGGTGCACAAGGCGCGCCAGCGCCGGCGCGACCTGATCCAGAAAGTGCAGCACGACGTGACCGCGGCGCTGGCCGACGCGGGGCTCAACGCCCACATCGTCGGGCGCGAGAAAACGCTTTACTCCATCTACCGCAAGATGGACGAAAAGCACCTGTCCTTCGCCCAGGTGAACGACTTGTACGGCGTGCGCGTGATCCTGCCCAACATCATCAGCTGCTACACGGCGCTGGGCATGCTGCACCAGCTCTACAAGCCGGTGCCGGGGCGCTTCAAGGACTACATCGCCATCCCCAAGATCAACGGCTACCAGTCGCTGCACACCACGCTGGTCGGGCCGGCCAGCGTCAACATCGAGTTCCAGATCCGCACCGAGGCGATGGACCTGGTGGCCGAATCCGGCGTGGCCGCGCACTGGCTCTACAAGGCCGGGCAGCGCGGGGAAGACAAGACGTCGCCTGAAGAACTCGGCACGCGCTGGCTGCAGTCGCTGCTCGACATCCAGAACGAAACGCGCGACGCCACCGAGTTCTGGGAGCACATCCGCGTCGACCTGGTGCCCGACGAGGTGTACGTCTTCACGCCCAAGGGGCAGATCCTGTCGCTGCCGCAGGGCGCCACGGTGGTCGACTTTGCCTACGCCATCCACAGCAACGTGGGCGACCACGCCGTCGGCGCCAAGGTCAATGGCGAACAGGTGCCGCTGCGCAGCGAACTGGCCAACGGCGACGTCATCGAGATCATCACCGCGCCCGTCTCCACGCCCAACCCGGCGTGGCTCGGCTTTGTGCGCACCGGCCGCGCGCGCAGCAAGATTCGCAGCCACCTGAAAAGCCTGGCGCAGGACGAATCGCGCGAATTGGGCGAAAAGCTGCTGGCGCAGGCGCTGCGCGCCGAGGGCCTGGGGCAGCCGCTCGGCCAGCAGACCGCCGACAAGCCGCTGTGGGACAAGCTGCTGCGCTTTACCGGCAACCGCACGCGCGAAGAGATGATGACCGACATAGGTCTCGGCAAGCGCAGCGCGAACATGGTCGCCAAGCGCCTGGTCACGCTGCTGGCGGCCGAAGGCGTGAAGCCCGACGCGCTGCTGCTGACCCACGCGCGCTACACCGCGCACGAGAACCTGTCGCAAGGCGCCGTCATTCTGGATGGCGCCGAGAACATCTCGGTCAAGTACGCCACCTGCTGCCGCCCGATCCCCGGCGACGGCGTGCTGGGCTACCTGGGCCGCGGCGAAGGCCTGGTGGTGCACACCGACGAATGCGCGGTGGCGCGCCGCCTGCAGCACAAGGACGCCGAACGCTTCATCACCGTGGCCTGGGCCGACGAGCCGGTGCGCGCGTTCGAGGTCGGCATCGTCGTCACCGTGGTCAACGGCAAGGGTGTGCTGGCGCGCGTGGCGGCCGCGCTGGCGGCTGCCGAGGCCGACATCATTCACCTGGGCATGAGTGAGGACGGCGGGCAAGAGGCGCTCGACCTGCGCTTTGTCATCACCGTGCGCGA
>JAGOVZ010000095.1:5851-8888 GCA_018060485.1 Ottowia sp.
GCCGGATAGCTGACGTCCATCACCTCGATCTCGCGCACCCCCGCGGGCGTCGGCAACTGCAATACATCACCCACGCGCGCGCGCAGCAAGGTGCGAGCGATGGGGCTGATCCAGCTTACCTCGCCGGCCTGGTTGTCGGCCTCGTCGATGCCCTTGATGGTGATGGTGCGCTCGTCGCCCTCGTCGTCGGCGTAGGTCACGCGGGCGCCAAAGAAAACCTGCTCGCCGCCGTGGTGCAGGCTCGGGTCGGTCACTTCGGCAATCTCCAGCCGCTTGGTCAGAAAGCGGATGCGGCGGTCGATTTCGCGCAGGCGCTTCTTGCCGTACAGGTAGTCGCCGTTCTCGCTGCGGTCGCCGTTCTTGGCCGCCCAGTGCACGGCCTCGACCACCTTGGGCCGCTCGTCGTCGATCAGCGTCAGCAGCTCGGCGCGCAGCCGCGCGTAGCCCTGCGGCGTGATGTAGTTCTTGCCGCCCGCCGGCAGCGGCGGCACGGCGGCGGCGCCGTCTTCATCGTCGTCTTCGCCATCGCGCTCGCGGGTGAAAGCCTTGTTCATCGATCCAATGATAGGACGCCATGGGACAATGCCGGCCCACTGCCGCGCGGCCGCACACGCCCGGCCAGCGCTGCCCACCGACCGTTTTGCGCCACCGTGTCGCACCCACCGCCCTGCCCTCTTTCGCCGACCGCCCAGCGCCATCATTTTGATAGCTGCTCGCGCTTGTGTATCGTGCGCTGGCGGCCGATTTGGCTTGAAGAACCCGCCGCCCGGGCGGTGGCTGCAACATGAAGCCCGACGTGCTCACTCGCTGGCTCGGCGCAGCGCGGCGCGAGCGCGTGCTGCGCGTCTTGCTGAGCGACTACGTGCTCAACGGCGCCTCGTGCGCGTTCGGCATGTTCGTGGTGTCGGCCATCGTGCACCTGCTGTTCGGCGCCGAGGCGGCCGCCAATGCCACGGTGGGCGTGATTGCGGCGCTGGCGCCCGATCTGGTCGGCCCACGGCGCGGCAAGCTGGTGCATCTGGTGGTGGCGCCGCTCATCGGCGTGCCGCTGTTTCTGGCGGTGCAGTTGTTGCGCGGCCACCCGGTCGGGCTGGGGCTGTTTCTGGTGCCGGCCACCTTTCTGGCCTTCCTCGGCATGGCGTGGGGCAAGCGCGGCGCGCCGGTGGCCATCGGCGTGATGCTGGTGATGCTGTTCTCGATGTCCACGCCGCTGGCCGCCAGCCCGGGCCAGGCGCTGGTGCGCACCTTCTACTGCGGCCTGGGCTGCGCGCTGTACGTGGTCTATGCCCTGGTTGCGCACACCGTGCTCAACGCGCGCTACCGCACGCAACTCACGGCCGATCTGCTGCTGGCCGTGGCGGCATTGCTGCGCGCGCACGCACGGCGCGTGGCGGCGCCACCGGGCAGCGCCGGCGACGACCCGACGGCCGGCCTGGGCGACCTGCTGCGGCGCCAGGCCGCACTGGCCGATCAGCTGCAGACCACGCGCGACGTGGTGCTGGAAGCGCCGCGCACGCCGCGCCGCCAGATGCTGGCCGGCATGCTGATCGTGGTGCTGGAGATGCGCGACCACCTGGTGGCCAGCGAGCTCGACCTCGACCGCGTGCGCCAGGCGGCCGACCATGCCCACGCTTTGAGCGAAATCGCCGGCATCTACCGCGACATGGCGGCCGACGTCGACCGCCTGGCCGACGCCCTGCTGCTGCACCAGACGCCCGAGCCCGCCGCCGACCACCAGGCGCGCCTGGCCGCGCTGCGCCTGGCCGCGGCCGACGAGGCCACCACCAGCCACGCGCCGCACGATGCGGCCGCCGTGCGCGCCGCCCTGCTGCGCGGCGTGGCCTACCGCGCGCGCCACCTGAACGACGCCGTGCGCCAGCTCATCGCCCTGGCGCGCGGCGAAGCCACGCCCGATCTGGCCGTGGTGCGCGCCAGCTGGCGCCTGTTCGTCAGCCCGACCGACTGGTCGCTGCAGCCCTTCCTGACGCTGTGGCACTGGCGCCAGCCGGCGCTGCGCCACGCCATTCGCGCCGCGCTGGCGGTGGGCACCGGCTACGTCATCGCCACCCTGCTGCCCTGGGGCTCGCACGACTACTGGGTGCTGCTGACCATCGTGGTGGTGCTGCGCGGCAGCCTGGCGCAGACATTGGAGCGGCGCAACCAACGCGTGGCCGGCACCGTCATCGGCAGCCTGCTGGCCACCGGCTTTCTGGCGCTGCACCCGTCCATGCTGGCCACGGTGCTGGCCGTCGCGGTGGCGCAGGGCGTGGCGCACGCCTTCGCGCTGCGGCGCTACACGATCACCGCCGTGGCGGCGTCGGTGCTCGGCCTGGTGCAGTCGCACATGCTGTACGCCGGCACCAGCCCCGCCTTCGCGCTGCTCGAGCGCATTGGTGACACCTTGCTGGGCGCCGGCATTGCCTGGGCGTTTGCCTACGTGCTGCCGTCGTGGGAACGCGGGCAGATTGCCGACCTGGTGCGGCGCGTGCTGCGCGCGCTCGACCAGCACGCCGCGCAGTCGCTCGGCCTGGCGCGCATCGACGAGATCGACACCGAACCCGAACTCACCTGGCGCCTGGCGCGCCGCGAAGCCTACGACGCGCTCTCGGCCCTGGTGCAAGCCACCGCCCGCGCGCTGGCCGAGCCGCGCGCCGTGCAGCCGCCGCTGGCGCTGCTGGAGCAACTGCAGGGCCACAGCTACCAGCTGCTGGGCCAGCTGTCTGCAGTCAAGTCGATGCTGCTGCTGCGCCGCAACCAGCTCAACCTGGACGCCATTGCAGCGCCGCTGGCGCAAGCCGCCGCCGACATCGATGCCAGGCTGACGGCACCGACGGCCGCGTCCCCGCCAGGGGCCAGCGCCACCGGCGCCAAATCAGATCCCGCCTTGCGCGCCGTGCCGGAAGACCTGCCCGACCCGTTCGAGCAGGACATCAGCCCTTGGGTCATGCGCCGCCTGGCGCTGGCCGAAAGCCTGGCGGCCAGCGTGCGCGGCAATGCCGACCTGATCAACGCCCAACTCGCCGCCCCCGCAACCCCC
>JAGOVZ010000297.1 GCA_018060485.1 Ottowia sp.
GCCGCCTGATACACGGGTTGCGGGTACACCGGCTGCGCATAGACGGGTGCGGGGTACGTCTGGGCATAGCCGGGCGCCGGATAGCCCGGGTAGGCGTTCGGGTACTGGCCCGGATAGCCGCCGTACACCGGCGGCGCCGTCACCACGCCCGAGCCCTCGCCCGCTGCCGGGTAGGCCGGCAGCGGATAGCCCGCCATCGGCGCCGGGTTGACCGGGTAGCTCTGCACATCGGGCGCGCCGCCGTAGCCACCGTAGCTGCCATAGCCGGGGTCGGGCACCTGTACCCAGGCGCCCGGGTCTTGCGCCATGCGCGTGCGGTAGGGGCGGCCGGCGACTTCGTAGCTGACGTCGTAGCCGGTCATGCGGTTTTCATAGCGCGTGCCGCAGGCGCCGGGGTAGCCGGCCTGCGCCTCAGCCGCGTTGCCCAGCAGCGCGCCGCCCACCGTGCCCAGAATGGCGCCGGCGATGTGGCCCGAACCGCGGCCCAGCTGGCTGCCGATCAGGCCGCCCACCACGGCGCCGACCGCCGTGCCCGGGCCAGAGGGCCGCACGGCGCCCGGGTAGGCACCGCGGCAGTCGGACACCGGCACCTGTTCCCACACCGGGGTGGACGACAGCACGCGCGCGTTGACCATGGTTTGCGCGCTGGCGGCGCCAGCGGCCAGCAGGCCCATCGACAGCGCCAGCGCGGCGCGGGTGACAGCAGACGATCGGTTCATGATTTCACACACTCCAAAGACGCACCCATGCGTCGGTTGCAGCCCCTTTAACGCCGCCGCCAAAACCCGGCCGACCATCTTTACATGCGCTTTGCGCAGCGCGGGCGACAGCGTGAAACATTTCTATGCTCCGCGACATAGCGCGCTTGGGCGGGCCGGCTGAAAATGATTGTGAGCTGACCCCCCGGCATCAGCCTTGCTTTTCGCGCCGCATCGCGCAGCCCCGTCCGGCCCACGTCCCCAGGAGGGGTTTCCCATGAATGCCCATGAGGTCAATCTCGCGCCACCCGGCGCGGGGGCAGACGACGCCGTGCGCGTGGTGGTGGTCGACGACCAGCCCGACGCCGCCGACATGCTGGCCGCCGCGCTGGCGCTGGAAGGCTGCCAGGCGCGCACCGCGCAAAGCGGCGAAGAGGCGCTGCCGCTGATCGATCAGTTTCAGCCCCACGCCGTGCTGCTGGACGTGAGCATGCCCGGCGGCATGGACGGGCGCGAGCTGACGCGCCTGCTGCGCGAGCGCTACGGCGACGCCATGGTGCTGATCGCCGTCAGCGGCAGCGACCCGGACGACGAGCGCGTGAGCCAGACGTTTGACAACGTGGATCATTACTTTCGCAAGCCGGTGGACCTGGCAGCGCTGCGGCGGCTGCTGAAAGATTGACCCCCCTGAGCCGCCTGCGGCGTCTTCCCCCAGGGGACAACGCCAGCGGCCGGGCCAAGCCCGTTCCGCGGCGTTCCCGCTTGGCCTGCTCCGCGACCTCCGGATTTCTGCTGCGGCGGCCGCGCATCATTTGTATTTTTTTCATAGCTGCTCGTGCTTGCTGCACAAGCGCCAGCGGCCCATTTGACTCTTAACTCAACGGCGCCATCGCACTGTCGTCCGGCGATTGCCGCTGCGCCGGCCCGGCGTCGGAGCCAAAGGCGGCCATCAGCGCCAGCAGGCGCGCCGGGTCGACGGGCTTGACCAGGTAGTGCGCAAAACCGGCGGCGCGCGCGCGTTCGCGGTCGCCTTGCTGGTGGCGACGATGCTGCCCAGGCCGGGCGGCCAGCCTTCCACCGGGCCGAGCGGCGTGGCGGCCCAGTCGGTGGCGCGCATCATGCGGGCCGCTTCACCGTCGCCGGCGAAGCACGGGTATTCGTGTCCAATAGTCGCCTGGCGCTTGTCTGTCATGCGCTGGCAGCTCCTGATTTTGAAGCGCTTGCACGCTGGGCGGCAAACTCGGCAAACCAGGTGAGCGACGCCGGGTTGGCCATGGCGTCGCGGTTGACGACTTTTTCCAGCGGCTGGCCGAGCAGCAACTTCTTGATCGGCAGCTCCTGTTTCTTGCCCGACAGCGTGCGCGGGATTTCGGCGACCTGGAAGATGTCGTCGGGGATGAAGCGCGGACTCAAGGATGTGCGAATGGCCTCGCTGATGCGTTTTTTTAGCGCCTCGTCCAGTTCCACGCCCGGGCGCAGCACCACGAACAGCGGCATGTAGCTGTCACGGCCCAGGTATTCGAGATCGACCACCATCGAGTCGAGCACGTCGGCAATGCCCTCGACCGCGCTGTAGATCTCGCTGGTGCCCATGCGCAGGCCGTGGCGGTTGATGGTGGCGTCGCTGCGGCCATAGATGACGCACCACTCGCCTTCGCCGTTCTCGTCGCCCACGCGCAGCCAGTCGCCGTGGCGCCAGACGCTGCCGGCTTCCTTCGGAAGATCGCCACCTCCCGGTTGTCTGCCATGGCCAGGCGGGTACATCTCGAAATAGCTGGCGCGATACCGCGCGCCGTCCGGGTCGTTCACCAGATACAGCGGCATCGACGGAATCGGCTGCGTGCAGACCAGCTCGCCGACCTGGCCGATGACCGGCTCGCCGGCGTCGTTCCACGCCTCCACGGCCGCGCCGAGCATGCGGCATTGCATCACGCCCGGGCGCTGCGGCAGCTCGCGGTGGCCGCCAATGAAGGCGCCGCA
>JAGOVZ010000298.1 GCA_018060485.1 Ottowia sp.
TGGTGCCTCCGACCAGCACCGGCAGGCGGCCGCGGGCGCGGATGTCGGCAATCAAGCGCTGCGCATCGCGCACGAACTCGGCCGCGCTGTAGGGCGTGGCCGGGTCGCGGATGTCGATCAGGTGGTGGGGCGCCGCCGCACGCTCGGCCGGCGTCGGCTTGGCGGTGCCGATGTCCATGCCGCGGTACACCAGCGCCGAATCAACGCTGATGATCTCGGCCGGCACCAGTTCGGCCAGCGCCAGCGCGACGGCGCTCTTGCCGCTGGCGGTGGGGCCGGCCAGGTACAGGGGCGGCGGGCCGCCACCTTCAGTGCTGGCCGGTGTCGCCATGCTTTTGCACCAGCGTCCACGCGGTGACGGCGATCACCGTGCACCACAGCAGAAAACCGAGCGCCGCCGGGCGCGGCGTGCCGTCCATGGCGCGGCCGAGCCACAGGCCCATGCCAAACGCGGCGCCCATGGTGATGAAGCCGTTGAGCGCCGACGCCGCGCCCGCCATCTGCGGAAACGGCGCCACCGCGCCGCTCTGGCCGACCGGCTGGTGCACGCCGTGCGCCAGGATGAACAGGTACTGCGGCAGCACCACCGCCCACACGCCGTACCACGGCTGGCCCCAGCCGAACCAGGCCAGCGCCGCCATCAGCGCCCCGGCGGCAAAGGTCACAAAGCCGGCCGCGAACACGGTGCGCCGGATGCCCCAGCGCACCAGCAGGCGGCGGCAGGCGATGGTGCCCACGATGTAGAGCGCCGAATTGCCCGCCATCACCGCGCCATAGGCCACGCGGCTCAAGCCCAGCGACTCGATCAGCACGAAGGACGAGCTGGCCAGAAAGATGAACAGAGCCACGTACGAGCCGGTCGACAGCAGCGAATAGGTGATGAAGGTCGGGTTGGCGGCAATCTGGCGCCAGCGGCGCCACAACATGCCGGGCGCCAGCGCGTCGGGGTTGCGCGCCGGAATCGTCTCGCGAAAGCGCAGCGCCAGCAGCACCAGCGTGCCGGCGCCAAACACCACCAGCGCGGACATGGCGGCACGCCAGTGCAGCCAGTCGGTCAGCAGGCCGCCCAGCGGCGCGCAGACCACGGCGATCACGCCCAGGCCCGAGAGGCCGCGCGACATCATGCGCGCGCCTTCGAGCGGCGGGTACAGGTCGCGCACGATGGCGCGCGCGCACATCACCGCCGCGCCAATGGCCGCGCCCTGCGCCACGCGCGCCCACACCAGCGCCGGCATGCTGGGCGCCAGCACGCAGGCGATGGACGCCAGCACGTACAGCGCCATGCCGGCCAGCAAGATCGGCCGGCGCCCGAACCGGTCCGACAGCGGCCCCCACACCAGCTGCGAGGTGCCAAACGCCAGCAGCAGGGCGGCAAAGGTGAGCTGCACCTCGGCCATCGGCGCGCGCAAATCGGCCTGCAGCGCCGGCAGCGCGGGCAGGTAGACGTCGGTGGTCACGGGCTGAATGCCCAGCAGCAGCGCCAGCAGCACGACCACCAGCAGCGGCGACATGGCGGACGGTGGCGCCTCGGAATACGGGCGGGGCGAAGAGGCGGGCGGCGGCACGCGGCGAGGGTAGCAGAACGCCTTCGTCCAGCGGATGCCCCGGCGCGCTGTCGTCGAACAGTCATCACCAAGTCATACAGTGGCGGCTTCACCCCGTATTTTTTTGAGAGGAGAGAGTCGATGAGCCGTTTTCCCCGTTCCCTGGTGCAAGCCAGCGCGCTCGCTTGCATCGCCGTGGCCGCCCTGGTCGCCTGCGGCGGCAGCGACGACAAGTACCCGACGCTGACCGGCGACAAGCCGCTCGTCATCGGCCACCGGGGCGCTTCCGGCTACCTGCCCGACCACACGCTGGAGGGCTACAAGAAGGCCATCGAGCTGGGCGCCGACTTCATCGAGCCCGACCTGGTGGCCACGAAAGACGGCGTGCTGGTGGCGCGCCACGAACCCAACATCAGCGCCACCACCAACGTCAAGGACCACCCCGAATTTGCCAGCCGCAAGCGCAAGGCCATGGTCGATGGCTTTGAGGAAGAAGGCTGGTTCGTCAGCGACTTCACGCTGGCCGAGCTGAAGACGCTGCGCGCCATCCAGCCCATGGCCGACCGCGACCAGAGCCACAACGGCCAATACGCCATCCCGACCTTCGAGGAAGTGCTGGCGCTGGCCAAATCCGAAGGCGAGCGCGCCAAACGCACCATCGGCGTCTACCCCGAGACCAAGCACCCCACTTACCACGCCAACCTGGGCCTGAAGCTGGAAGACCGTCTGCTGGACATCCTGCAGAAAAACGGCCTCACCAAGAAGGATTCGCCCGTCATCATCCAGTCGTTCGAGACCAGCAACCTGAAATACCTGCGCACCAAGACGCAGGTGCGCCTGGTGCAACTGATCGACGGCAACGACGTCAACGCCGATGGCAGCATGGATTTCAGCCTGCCCTGGGGCCAGGCGTACGACCTGACCGTGGCCGGCGATTCGCGCAACTACGGCGCGCTGCTGACGCCCGCCGGCCTGGCCGACATCAAGAAATACGCCGACGGCATCGGCCCCTGGAAGCCCTATCTGATCCCCACGCGCCTGACCATCGGTGCCGACGGCAAGCCGGTGGACTTGAACAAGGACGGCGCCATCGACGAGCGCGACCGCACCGTGATGGCGC
>JAGOVZ010000299.1 GCA_018060485.1 Ottowia sp.
CGGCGCTGTTCCTGGTGGTGCTGCTGGCCTCGCGCGGCCTGTCGGACACCGACCACGTGGATGGCGAGGAGCCGGACGATGGCACCGGCCACGTGTCCATCGGCAGTGCCGCCGCCGCGCCGCCCGGCGAGAGCGAAGAAGGGCGCCAGGCATGACATTTGCCCGCCTCGTCGAAGGGTTGATGCCGCACCTGATCGTGGTGCCCATCCTGCTGCCCATGGTGACCGCCGCCGTCATGCTGCTGCTGGGCGACACGCGCCGGCCGCTGAAGGCGATCATCAACGTGCTGTCTTGCGTGTTGGGCGTGGGCGTCGCCATCGCCTTGATCTACTGGGTGCAGCGCCTGGGCGGGCCGCAAGCGGTCGGCGTGTACCTGCCCGGCAACTGGCCAGTGCCCTACGGCATCGTGCTGGTCGTCGACAGGCTGTCGGCCATGATGCTGCTGCTGACCAGCGTGCTGGGCCTGGGTGGCGTGCTGTACGCCAGCGCGCGCTGGCACAAGGCTGGGGTGCACTTTCACCCGCTGTTCCAACTGCAGTTGATGGGCCTGTACGGCGCGTTTCTCACGGCCGACCTGTTCAACCTGTTCGTG
The DNA here is from genome assembly GCA_018060485.1 of Ottowia sp. Taxonomy (GTDB): domain Bacteria; phylum Pseudomonadota; class Gammaproteobacteria; order Burkholderiales; family Burkholderiaceae_C; genus Ottowia. The sequence goes on from JAGOVZ010000299.1 coordinate 593, forward strand.
TTCTTCGAGATCATGCTGACGGCCTCGTACGGGCTGTTGCTGCATGGCTCGGGCTGGGCGCGCGTGCGCTCGGGCCTGCACTACATCGCCATGAACCTGATGGCGTCCAGCATGTTCCTGATCGGCGTGGCCATGCTGTACGGCGTGACCGGCACGCTGAACCTGGCCGACATGGCCATCATGGTGCCCGCCATCCCCGAAAACGACCGCGGCCTGCTGCACGCCGGCGCCGCCATCCTGGCGATCGCGTTTTTGGTCAAGGCCGCCGCCTGGCCGCTCAACTTCTGGCTGCCGATGGCGTATTCAAGCGCCGCCGCGCCGGTGGCGGCGCTGTTCGCCATCATGACCAAGCTGGGCGTCTACGCCATCCTGCGCGTGTGGACGCTGCTGTTTCCGCAGGACGCGGGCGTGTCGGCGCTGTTTGGCGGCCCGGTGCTGGTGGGGCTGGGGCTGGCGACGCTCACCTTCGGCATCATCGGCGTCATCGCCAGCCAGCACCTGAACCGCATGGTGGCGTTTTGCGCCATCGTGTCGTCGGGCACGCTGCTGGCGGCGCTGGGCTTCGGTCAGCCTGCGGTGACCGGGGGCGCGCTCTACTACACGCTGGGCTCGACCCTGGCGGTAAGCGCCTTTTTCCTGCTGACCGAACTCATCGACCGCACGCGCGAGGTCGAGGAAAACCCGATCTACGTCAGCGAAGTCGAGCCGGACGACAGCTTTGCCTACCCGGTCGATCTGGCGCCGGTGCGCGACGTCAACCTGGACGACGACGAGGAAGCCCTGTTCGGCCGCGCCATCCCGGCGGCCATGGCGTTTCTGGGCCTGGCCTTCGTCGTCTGCGCGCTGACCATCGCCGGCCTGCCGCCCATGGCGGGCTTCGTCGGCAAGGTGGTCATGCTGTCGGCGCTGCTCAACCCGGGTGGCTTTGGCGAACAGGCGCCGGTGTCGCTGGCGGCCTGGGCGCTGCTGGCGCTGCTGGTGGTGGGCGGGTTGCTGACCACCATCGCCATGTCGCGCGCCGGGGTGCGCTACTTCTGGGCGCCGCAGGGTCGCGCGGTGCCGCGCCTGCGCATCATCGAGACCGTGCCCATCGCCATGCTGCTGCTGCTCATCGGCGCGCTGGTGTGGCAGGCCGACGCCGTGCTGCGCTACGCCAATGCCACCGCGCGCAGCCTGCACGACCCGCGCGAATACATCGGCAGCGTGGTGTCGACCAAGCCCCTGCCCTCGCCCCACACCACCGGCGAAGGAGGCCTGCGCCGATGAAGCGCCTGCTGCCCGCACCGCTGCTGACGGCGGCCCTGATCTGCATGTGGCTGGTGCTCAACCGTTCGCTCAGCCTGGGGCAGATCCTGCTGGCGGTGTTGTTTGGCGTCGCCGCGCCGGCGTTGCTGGCGCCGCTGCGTCCGGCGCGCCCGCGCATTCGCCACCCGCTGGTGGTGCTGCGGCTGATCGGCGTGGTGGGGGTGGACGTGATCCGCTCCAGCCTGGACGTGTTCTGGACCCTCGTCAAGAGTCGCGTGCAGCCGCCGAACAGCCGCTTCGTCGTCATCCCGCTCGACCTGCGCGACCCCACCGCCTTGGCCGCGCTGGCCATGATCACCACCGTGGTGCCGGGCACCGTGTGGTGCGAGCTGGCGCGCGACGGCAGCAGCCTGCTGCTGCACGTGTGGGACGCGCCCGACACGGAGGCCTTCATCGAACACTACAAGCGCGCGTACGAAAGGCCCTTGATGGAGATCTTTGAATCATGAGCCCGCTGCTGTCCGGCGCCATCACGCTGACCTTGTGGTTGTACGGCCTGGCCATCTTGCTGATGCTGTGGCGCATGCTGCGCGGCCCCTCGGCGCAAGACCGCGTGCTGGCCATCGACGCCATCTACGTCATCGGCATGCTGGTCGCGCTGGTGGTCGGCATCCGCTACACCAGCAGCATGTACTTCGAGGCGGCGCTGCTGATCGCGCTGTTCGGCTTCGTCAGCACGGCGGCGATGGCGAAGTTTCTTTTGCGCGGCGAGGTGATCGAATGAGCGAAGCACGAGGGGCCCCGCGCAGCGGGGATCGGGCCGCGA
>JAGOVZ010000300.1 GCA_018060485.1 Ottowia sp.
AATCCTTGCTGCCGCCGCCGCGGATGCGCAGCGGGCGCGCGCGCGCGGCGGCCTGGCGAACCTTGCCGATGACGGCGTCGAGGGCGGCATCCATGGCGCCAATGGTAATCGCTGCGCGGCGCGTGCCGTGTCGAGCGGGACACTATTTATTCAATAGCTGCCCGCGCTTGATCCACCAGCACCGGCGCCTCAAAAGACCATGAAAAAACCCCGCCGCAGCGGGGTTCGAGGCCAGCCAGCGCCTGGTCAGCGGTTGTAAGCCGTCTCGCCGTGGCTGCTGATGTCCAGCCCCTCGCGCTCCTGCTCCTCGCTCACGCGCAGGCCGACCAACAGATCGACGACCTTGTAGGCGATGAACGAGACCACGCCCGACCAGACGATGGTGAACAGCACGCTCTTCACCTGAATCCACACCTGCGCGCCCATGGCAAAGGTGTCGGGCGAGGCGCCGCCGGTGCCACCCAGGCTTTGCGCCGCGAACACGCCGGTCAGGATGGCGCCGATGATGCCGCCCAGGCCGTGCACGCCAAACACGTCGAACGCGTCGTCGGCCTTCAGCATGCGCTTCAGGCCACCCACGCCCCAGATGCAGGCAAAGCCGGCCACGGCGCCGATGACGATCGAGCCCATCGGGCCGACGAAGCCGGCCGCCGGCGTCACCGCCACCAGGCCCGCCACCGCGCCGGATGCGGCGCCCAGCATCGAGGCCTTGCCCTTGTGCAGCGCCTCGCCGGCCGACCAGGCCAGCGTGGCCGCCGCCGTGGCCAGCACGGTGTTGACAAAGGCCAGCCCCGCCTGCGCGTTGGCCGCGCCGGCCGAACCGGCGTTGAAGCCGAACCAGCCCACCCACAGCAGCGACGCGCCCACCATGGTCAGCGTCAGGCTGTGCGGCGTGAAGGCTTCGCGCCCAAAGCCCAGGCGCTTGCCGACCATGTAGGCGCCCACCAGGCCGGCGATGCCGGCGTTGATGTGCACCACGGTGCCGCCGGCGAAGTCGAGCGCGCCGTCCTTCGCCAGCAGGCCGCCGCCCCACACGATGTGCGCCATCGGCACGTAGCTGAAGGTGAACCACAGCGCGGCAAACAGCAGCACGGCGGCGAACTTGATGCGCTCGGCAAACGAGCCCACGATCAGCGCCACGGTGATGGCGGCAAAGGTGCCCTGGAAGGCGAAGAACACGTATTCGGGGATGGTGGGCAGCGCACCGAAGGTTTGCTGCGTGACGCCCTTGAGGAAGAGCTTGTCGAAGCCGCCGAAGAAGTTGCCCTCGCCGCTGAAGGCCAGGCTGTAGCCGTACACGGCCCACAGGATGCTGACCAGCGAGAACACCACGAACACCTGCATCAGCACGCTCAGCATGTTCTTGCTGCGCGCCAGGCCGCCGTAGAACAGCGCCAGGCCAGGGATGATCATCAGGATGACGAGCAGCGTCGAGGTCAGCATCCAGGCGGTGTCGCCCGAATCGATGTGCGGCGCCGGGGCCGCGGCGGGGGCCGATGCGGCCGCGGCGGCAACGGCGGTGGCCGCATCGGGCGCGGCTTGCGCGAAGGCGGCGCCAAAGCACATCAGGCCCAGCGCCAGAAGCAAGGCGGAGACAAGCGTTTTCATGGTGCGATCTCTCCTGCCGTTCACAGCGCGTCGGCGCCGGTCTCGCCGGTGCGGATGCGGATGACCTGTTCGAGGTCGCTGACGAAAATCTTGCCGTCGCCGATCTTGCCGGTGCGCGCGGCGCCTTCGATGACTTCGATCACGCGCTCCACCAGGTCGCCCGACACGGCGGCCTCGACCTTCACTTTGGGCAGGAAATCGACCACGTATTCGGCGCCGCGGTACAGCTCGGTGTGGCCCTTCTGGCGGCCGAAGCCCTTGACCTCGGTGACGGTGATGCCCTGCACGCCCAGCGTGGACAGCGCTTCGCGCACTTCCTCCAGCTTGAACGGCTTGATGACGGCGGTGACCATTTTCATGATGCTTTCCTTTTGATAGCTGCTTGCGCTTGTCAGACAAGCGCTGGCGCCTGTTTTGACTTAAAACGAATACTTGATGGCGGCAAACACCGCGGTGCGGCCGGTGAAGCGCCCGCTGGGCGTGACGTACAGCGCCTTGTCGGCGTTGGTGCCGACCACGCCGGCGCTGGCCACCAGGCCGTTGCCGAAGTCCTTGTTCACGGTGACCGCATAGTCGGTGTACGCATAGGCGCTGTTGTGGCGAATCCACTGGCGGCCGACGTGCGGCACCACCGACCAGCCGTCGCCCAGATCGAAATTGGCCGACAGATCGAGGTAGCCGCTGCCCTTGCTGTCCGCAAAGCCGAACAGGTTGGTCAGCGCGTGCGAGTACTTGAGCGTGACCACGCTGTAGCTCAGCGCGCCGTAGATCTCGGTGGTGTTGGGGCTGATGGCCAGGCGGTGGCGCGGGTAGTTGTAGTGCAGCAGGCCGACGTCGTAGCCCAGCGGGCCCGCCGTGCCTTTGTAGCCGCCGTACACGTCCCATTCCAGCGGCGCATCGCCGCCGGCGTCCTTGATCCACTTGATCGAGGTCAGCCAGGTGCCGACGTAAAAGCCGCTCGGGTGCGCGTAGTCGGCACCGGCGCTGATGGCGGGCTTGAGGCGGCTTTGCGAGATGCCGCGGTAGCGGTAGTCGGTGGTCAGGCC
>JAGOVZ010000096.1 GCA_018060485.1 Ottowia sp.
CTGAGCGGGCCGCCCGGGCGCAGCCAGGTGAAGGTCCAGTTGATCATGCCAAACAGCGTCATGGCGATGGCGGTCTGGTTGTGCTCGTTCAGCCGATCCGGGTAGGCGCGGCGCAAAAAGCGCGTGACGGCGGCCACCACGTCGCGCTGGCGGTCGAGGATCACCTCGCGCTGCTGCTCGCTCAAGAATTGCGTGCTGCCCAGCAGCGCGGCGTGGCGCGTGGCCGAGGTTTCGTACTCGCGCAAAAAGGCGCGGATCAACTCGTGCAGGCTGGCGCGCTCGTCCAGTGCGCGGCGCTGCGCCGTCGCCTCGACCTGGCCGATGATGAGCAGCAGCTTTTGCGTGTAGCGGTCCAGCAGGTCGAACAGGATCGCTTCCTTGCTTTCGTAATAGTGATACAGCCGCGCCTTCGACGTGCCGCAGGCGGCGGCAATGTGGCTCATGCTGGTGGCCGGGTAGCTTTGACCGGCAAAGCAAGCCGCCGCGACGTTCAGGATTTCGTCGCGCCGCAGGTCGTGAGAGGCGGAGATGGGGCGGGCCATGGGCGGATTATCGGCTGCGGCAGCGTATGCCGGTTTCGGAGCCAAATCGGCCGCCAGCGCTTGAGGGATCAGCGCGAGCAGCTATGTTTTTGAAAGCTGACTCACGAACGGTTCGGCAGCCCATCATCCGATCGGGCTGAGCCATTCGACTTGGCTCCTGACAGGCCTGTCGAAGCCCTTTTTCGTGCAACCCAAGTCCTTCGACAAGCTCAGGACAAACGGGTAGGAGGTTCTTTTGGCGCGGCTGTGCACCCATCACCTGAAGGCGTTTCAGACGCCGCCTGATTGAGCCACGCCTGCACCGCCTGCGCGCGCGCCGTGGCCACCGCCTTGCCAATGGCATCGCCACGCGCGCCGCGATCCACGGCCGCTTGCGCCACGCTGGCCGTGTCCACGCCCTGCGCCGCCGCCAGCGCGGCCAGCAGATGCTGGCGCTGCGGGTAGGCGTCTTCTTCCATGCCCAGTCGCCCGCGCGCATCGCATTCGCAGGCCAGCAGCGCGTCGGCAAAGCGCGCCGGCTTGCGGAAGGCGTCGCCGCGCTCCAGCAGGCGCACCAGCGCGGCGGCGTTCAAGTCGCCGCTGCGGTGGATGTTGCCGTGCTCGCGCGCCACCACGTCGGCCAGTTCGGTACAGTCGGTCGGCACGCGCAGGCGCTGGCCCACGGTGCGCAACAGCTTGCTGCTGCGCTGCTCGTGGCCGATGTGGCGCGGCAGCACGTCGGCCGGCGTGGTGCCCTTGCCCAGGTCGTGCATCAGGCAGGCCCAGCGCACCGGCAGGCTGGCGTTCAGGCGCGCGGCCATTTGCAGCACCATCATCACGTGTACGCCGGTGTCGACTTCGGGGTGGTATTCGGCCCGCTGCGGCACGCCCCACAGGCGGTTCAGCTCGGGCAGCACCACGGCGAGCGCACCGCACTCGCGCAGCACCTCGAACATGCGCGCCGGGTGCGCTTCCATCAGGCCGCGCGACAGCTCTTGCCACACGCGCTCCGGCACCAGGTGGTCGGCCTCGCCGTCGGCCACCATTTCGCGCAGCAGTGCCATGGTTTCGGGCGCGATGGAAAAGTCGTGAAAACGCGCCGCAAAGCGCGCCAGCCGCAGGATGCGCACCGGGTCTTCGCGGAAGGCGTCGGTCACGTGGCGCAGCACCTTGGCTTGCAGATCGCGCTGGCCGCCGAACGGGTCGATCAGATCGACTTTTGAGCCCAATTGGCCGCCAGCGCTTGTCCAATCAGCGCAAGCAGCTATTGAATTGATAGTTAAGTCGCGCCGCGCCAGGTCTTCTTCCAGCGTCACGTCGGGGCTGGTGAAGACCGTGAAGCCCTTGTACCCGCGCCCGCTCTTGCGCTCGGTGCGCGCCAGTGCGTATTCCTCACGCGAGTCCGGGTGCAAAAAGACCGGGAAATCCTTGCCCACCGGCAGATAACCCTGCGCCACCATCTGCTCGGGCGTGGCGCCCACCACCACCCAGTCGTGGTCCTGCACCGGCAGCCCGAGCAAGCGGTCACGCACCGCCCCGCCGACCATGTAGATTTGCATGCGGCGCAGTTTAGGGCTTGCCACCTGAAAGCCGCCCCGCCTGGCGCCTGAGCTTTTGGCCGACGCGCCCTACGCCGATTGGCTGATGCGGCGCGCGCCGCCGGCGCGGCATATTGGGCGCCTTGTGGTCGCGACACCGAAGGCAAACATGGGCAAGCGTTGGCAAGAGATCTGCATCTGGGGGGCATTGGCCTTGCTGCCCACCGTGTCTGTGGCAGAAACCTACGGCGCGCCCGCGCCGCGCGCCGAGGTGGCCGACCGCGACATCCGCGTGCAGCGCCACGGCAACGCCTTCAGCATCGACGCCGTGATGCACGCACCCGTGCCGCCCGCGACCGCGTGGGAGGTGCTGACCGATTTCGAACACATGCCGCGCTACCAAAGCAGCCTGAAAAGCAGCCAGGTGCTGGAGCGCAGCCCGCAGCGCGTGCTGGTGCAGCAAAAGGGCGTGGCGCGCTTCGGCCCGTTCAGCAACGCCTTCGAGTCGGTGCGCGAGATGCAGCTGACGCCGCAGCGCAGCATCCGTGCCCAGCAGGTGAGCGGTTCCGCGCTCAAGCAAATGGCCAGCCTGATGACGCTGGAGCCCGAGGAAGGCGGCACGCGCCTGACTTACCGCGCCGACATGGAGCCCGAAACCGCCCTGCCGCCGCTGGTCGGCCCCGCCATGGTGCAGCACGAGACGGCGGCGCAGTTCTCCGCCATGGTGCGCGAAATGGTGCGCCGGCAAGGCGAACGCACGGCTGCCAAGTAGCCAGCGCGCGCCGGCCGCCTGGGGCACACTGGCGGCCATGAAATCACTCGGTCGACGCGCGCAGGGCGAGCGCCTTGAACGCATGCGCGGCTCGCCGCGCTGGGGCGGCGACGGCTTTCGCAACCTGCATCCCATCGCGCCCGGGCTGCGCGACCCGGCAACGCCGATGCCTTCGGTGCGCGAGATGCTGTGGCCGGCCCACAGCCGGCGCGTGCCCGGCGCGCCCTTGCCGGTGGCCGATCCGCGCGCCGACTGGCTGCGCGCGCCCGCCAGCGGCATGCGCGCCAGCTGGCTCGGCCATTCCAGCGTGCTGCTGGAGATCGACGGCCACCGCGTGCTGACCGACCCGGTGTGGGGCCCGCGCGCCTCGCCCAGCACGCTGGTCGGCCCCAAGCGCTTTCAGCCGCCGCCGGTGGCGCTGCGCGACGTGCCCGAGGTGGACGCGGTGGTGATCTCGCACGACCACTACGACCACCTGGACTACCCGACCATCAAGGTGCTGGCGCGCACCGGCGTGCCCTTTGTCACTTCGCTCGGCGTCGGCGCGCACCTGCAAGGCTGGGGCATTGCGCCCGAGCGCATCCACGAGCTGGATTGGTGGGAGACATTTGCCGTGCCGAACACCGGCCTCACGATCACCGCCGCGCCTTCGCAGCATTTCAGCGGCCGCACGCTCAAAAGCCGCAACGCCACGCTGTGGTCATCGATGGTGGTGCGCGGCCCGCGCCATGCGGTGTTCTTCAGCGGCGACACCGGCCTGTCGGGCGAATACGCCGCCATCCGCGAGCGGCTGGGCCCGTTCGATCTGGCGCTGCTCGAAGTCGGCGCCTTTCACCCCGCCTGGGGCGACATGCACCTGGGGCCGGATCACGCGCTGGAAGCGCTGGCGCTGCTGGGCAACCCGCCGCTGCTGCCAGTGCACTGGGGCACCTTTGCGCTGGCGATGCACGACTGGGATCAGCCGGTCGAACGCTTGCTCGAACTGGCGCCCGGCGCAGGCGCGCAGTTGGTGGTGCCACGGCTGGGGGAGGCCATCGAGCCCGCGCACGCTGAAACCGTCACGCCGTGGTGGCGCGGCGCCGGATCGCCGCTGCCCGCCGCGTCGCGCAGCGACGCCGACAGCGCGCTGCCGCCACAGGTGCCGTGGCCCGTGGACTGACACGCGCGCCGGCGCGTCAGCGGACCGACGTCGCCCTGAGCCGGTACGGCTCCTCGAAATCCAGAAAATCCTGCTCGGCCAGCGCGCCGTCGATCCACGCCTTGACGCCGGGCAGCGCAGACACGCGGTCCATGTAGGCGCGCACGTCGTCCGGCACCGGCAGCGCAAAGCTGCGCAGGCGCATGACGACGGGCGCGTAGAACGCGTCGGCCACCGTGAAGCGGCCGAACAGCAGCGGGCCGCCGTGTTCGGCCAGCAGCGCCTGCCACATCTGCACCAGGCGCGCCACGTCCGCGCGCACGGCGGCGTTGTCGCGCCAGATCAGCGCGCCCACATCGGGCAGGCGCGCCTCGATGTTCATGCCGCAGGCGCTGCGCAAGGCGGTGAAGCCGCTGTGCATTTCGGCGCACACGCTGCGCGCGCGGGCACGTGCCGGCACCTCGCGCGGCCACAGGTGCAGCTCGGGAAAGCGCTCAGCCACATATTCGGCGATCGCCAGCGTGTCCCACACCACCAGATCGCCGTCGACCAGCACCGGCACCTTGCCCACCGGGGTGACGCCCGTCAGCGCGTTCTTGAACTGCGAACCGGCGCTGAACGAGTCGAAGCGCACCATGATTTCGTCGAACTCGATGCCGGCCTGCTTGAGGAGCACCCATGGCCGCATGGACCAGGACGAGTAATTCTTGTTGCCGATGTAGAGCTTGAGCATGGTCAGACTTTCGGGGTGGGCGAACGAGCGATTGTCAGATCAGGGCGCGGCGGCGATGGCTTCGATTTCAAGCAGCCAGCGTTCGTCGAAGATGCCGGTGATGATCACCGTCAGCGCCGGCGTGTGGACGCCGAGCGCGTGCTGACGGGCTTCACGGTTGGCCTCGGCGTGCTCACGCGACGCCAGAAAGGTGGTGACTTTCACGAGCGCGTCCACGCCCAGCCCGGCGGCGTGCAGTTGCGCCAGCACGTTGCGCCACACCAGCGCGGCTTGCGCCTCGAAATCATCGGGCACCTCGCCACCGGCGGTCTGTGGAATCTGGCCACTGATGAACAGCAGCTTGCCGGCGCCCTGGACTTCGAAGGCCTGCGCATAGCCACCCGCCGGCAGCGGGGCCTGCGGCGCGTTCAACGGTGTCAATTTCATGCGGCTCTCCAATGGCGAAGGGCACATGCTAGCGCGCCAACCCCAGCCGATTGATGCAAGTTGGCGCGGCCATTGATGCGAAGGCCGCGCGGCGCCGCTCAGCCCGGGCGGTCGGCGGCTGGCGCTTTGTGGGCGTCCGTGTCGGTGTTGGCCGCAGCACGTGGGATCACCAGACGCGGAATCAAGGCAAACACGGCCAGCGCCAGCAGCGCGCTCATGATGGCCGTCACCTCGCGGCCCAGGCCGCAGGCCATGCCGATGGCGGCCGTCAGCCACAGGCCGGCGGCGGTGGTCAGGCCTTGCACATGCTCGTCGCCGCCGGCGGCGTTGTGCTTGAGGATGGTGCCGGCGCACAGGAAGCCCACACCCGCCACCACGCCCTGCACCACGCGGCTCAGGTCGGCGATGTCCATGCCCATCTGGCTCGGCAGCAGCACGAACAGGGCCGAGCCCATGGCCACCAGCATGTGGGTGCGCACGCCGGCCGATTTGCCCTGGCTTTCGCGCTCATAACCCAGCAGCAGGCCCAGCAGCAAGGCCAGCGACAGGCGCAGCAGGATGCGCAGGCCCTCGCTCAGATCGGGCACGTCGGAGAATTCGGCCGCCACCGTCTGCCACACCGTGGCCCAGAGTGAATCGCTCATGCGCGCCAGCGTGCCATGGCGGCTGGGGCGCGTCTGTCGGCCGAGCGCGCGTCCGCGCCGCGCCGCTTCAGCGCCCGGCGCCGCGCCGGTAGCGGTCGAGCAGCGCCTGCCGGCCGCGCTGGCCCAGGTACAGCGGGCCGACGGCCGACAGCGGCGCGGCGTCGATGCCCAGCGCCTGCAGCCCCGGCGCCTGGCCGCTGCACACGTTGTCGAGCTTCATCGAATCCAGGTTGTCGCGGCTCATCAGCGGCGTGCCGGGCAGCAGTTCCAGCGCCAGCGCCTGCAGACGACCCAGCGCGCGCGGCAGGCCGATGACGGGGCGCCCGCGGCCGCCCGCCACGCCGGCCCACTGACCGGCGGCGGTGACGAGTTCGCGCAGCGTCCACACCTCGGGGCCGCAGCATTCATAGGTCTGGCCTATGGTGGCGTCGTCGTTCAGGCCGTTGACCACGGCTTCGGCCACGTCGCGCACCCACACCGGCTGAAAGCGCGCGTCGGCCGCCGCCAGCGGCATCAGCGGAAACACCTTTTGCAGGCCGGCAAACAGGTTCAGAAAACGGTCTTCGGCGCCAAAGATCACGCTCGGGCGCAGCACCGTCAAATCCAGCGTGCCGATCTGCGCGGCCTGGCCCAGCACGGCCTCGCCGCGCGCCTTGCTGCGCTGGTAGCGCGACGGGCCATCGGCCGCCGCACCGAGCGCGCTGATGTGCACCAGCCGCCGGCCACCCGCCTGCGCCGCGGCGTCGGCGATCAGGCGCGGCAGCTCGACGTGCACGCGCTCGAACTGCCGCTGGCTGCCGTGCAGGATGGCGATCAGGTTGACCACCGCGTCGTGTTCCGCCACCAGGCGCCGGAGCGTCGGCGGGTCCATCACATCGGCCACCGTGACGTGCACGCGCGGCTGGCTCCACAGGTGGCGCGCGGCGGCCAGGCGGCGTGTGGGCACCGTCATGGCCACGCCCTGGCGCTGCAGCCGTTCGACAACGTGGCGGCCGACGAAGCCGGAACCGCCGAGGATGAGCACACGCTGGGTCATGGATACTCCTGAATCAATAGCTGCTTGCGCTTATCCAACAAGCGCCAGCGGCCGATTTGACCAATAAATTAAGTGCCGGCGCCAAGGCGGCGGTCAAGGCAAATCGCGGCTCATGTCTGGCTCGCCGGGCGCCAGCGGGCCAACGGTGCCCAGCCGCCGCTTGAGCGACTGCGGCTGGCCGGTGAACAGGCCGGCGTAGTCGGCGGTGTTCGACAGCACCTTCTTCACGTAGTCGCGCGTCTCGTTGAACGGGATGTTCTCGGCCCAGATGGCGCCTTCCAGCACCGGCCCGTTGCGCCAGTTGCGCGGCCGGCCCGGGCCGGCGTTGTAGGCCGCGGCGGCCATCGGCATCGAGCCCTGGAAGTCGTCCAGCGCCAGCTTGAGGTAGTTGGTGCCGATCAGGATGTTGGTGTCGCGGTCGTTGATCTGGCTCGGCACAAAGCCGTCCAGCCCGATCTTGCGCGCCGTCCAGCGCGCGGTGGCGGGCATGACCTGCATCAGGCCCGAGGCGCCGACGCCCGAGCGCGCGTCCATCACGAAGCGGCTTTCCTGCCGGATCAGACCGTAGACGTAAGCCGGGTCGAGCCCGATGGCCTGCGACTGGCGCACCACCGCGTCGCGGTGCGGGGTCGGAAAGCGCTGGCTGAAGTCCATGAAGGACTTGGTGCGCTCGCTGGCGTTGATGCAGCGGTCCCACACCTGGCGCGCGCAGGCAAAGTCGGCGGCGGCCAGCAGCTCGCGGTCGCCCATGCCGCCGGGCACGTGCAGGTTGGTCCAGTAGTTCCATTCGCGCACGCCGTCGCCGCGCAGGCCGAGCGCGATGGCCAGCAGCGCGCGGTTCAGGCCGATGTGGCGGCGCGCGGCGTCGCGCTCTTCGGCGGTGAGCGGCGCGGGTGGCGGGGGCGACATCAGGGGCTGGCCGAGTTCTTCGCGCGCCAGTTTTTCGTAAAAGCCCGAGCTGCCGGGGTTGGCGGCCAGGCGCTCCAGCGCGGTGCGCGGCGCGGCGCGGTCGGCATCGCTGCGGGCCAGCGCCAGCTGCGCACGGGCCTTCCAGTAGATCCAGGCGCCATCGTCGGCGGCCGGATCCTGCATGGCGTCGACGGCGCGCTGCACGCTGCGCCAGTCGCCGGCGCGCAGGGCGGCGCGCGCTTTCCAGGCCAGCAGGTCGTCGCTCAGGTCGGCGTCGCGGGTGACCTTGGCGAAATAGCCGTTGGCCTGGTCGGACAGGGCCAGCGCCGACCACTTGCCGATCACGCCCCAGGCCCAGTTGCGCTCTTCGGCGCCGAGCTGCACGCTCCATTTGCTGTCGAGCTGCTGCGCCGCCTGGTCGGCGTTCTGCGTCGCCAGCTTGATGAGCGCGAGCATCACCAGCTCTTGCCCCTTGCGCGTGCCCACTGCCGCACGCGATGTCAGAAAGCGGATCGGGCTTTGCTGGATGGCGGCGACTTCAGGCGCCACGTCGGGCGCGTCCAGCGCCACGGCGGCGCGCGCGAGGCTGGCGCGATTGGCCTCCAGCGCAAGTCGGGCCTTCTTCCACAGCTCCTGATACGGTAGCACGCCGGCCTGGTGCAGCAGGCCGGCGGCGTAAAGGCAGCCGTCGTCCAGTTCGCGCTGGGCGAACCAGTCGCGCCGCACCTGCGCGGCGACTTCCTTGCTGGCGGGCTTGCCGGCGGCGATGTCGGCCGCCACGGCGTAGCAGCGCACCTCGCGGTCGTCGCGCATGCGGTAACGCGGGTATTCGGCGCTGAAAGACGCCCAGTCGCGCCGCTTGCCCGACAGCAGCAGCCAGTCGTTGCGCAGGCGGTCTTCCTGGTAAGTGCCGGCGTAGCGGGTGAGAAAGTCCTGCACTTCCAGCGGGCTGGCTTCTTCCAGCCGCGCCTTCAGCGCCCAGTAGGCGGCCCAGGGTTCCAGCGCGTGGCCGCGCGCCAGCGGCAGCA
>JAGOVZ010000301.1 GCA_018060485.1 Ottowia sp.
TGATCCAGGCCGTCGCCGATTTACTGTCAAAAGAGCCGCTGGCGCAGATGGGGACTGCGGCGCACGCTATCAAAAGCGTTGCAGACTTCGTCAACCCCAACGTCGTCAAGGTGGTCACCGACGCGCGTGGCCTGGCGATGACTTTCAGCCGCGCGCCCCTGCCGTGGTGGCGCGACGGCTTTGCCGAGGGCATCACGCAACTGCCCACGCAACCGGCGCCGCTGCGCCACATCGGCATCTACAGCTACCGCGCCGGCTTTCTGCGCGCCTTTCCCACGCTCAGCCCCGCGCCGCTGGAGCAGTGCGAAGCGCTGGAGCAGCTGCGCGCGCTTTGGCATGGCCACCGCATCGCCGTGCACGTGGCGCCGCACGCGCCCGGGCCCGGCGTCGACACGCCCGAGGATCTGGCCCGCGTGCAGGCGCTGTTCGCGCAGGCCGCCTGACGCGGGTTTCGGGGCGGCTCCAACGCGCCCGGTTGTCAGCCGCGCAGAGGGTCGCGCATGCTATTCTTGATTGCAACGACAAGGCCGCGCCGCATGCAGCGTGCCCCGACGCATTCCACTGAGGAGCAAGATGAGACTGATTCTTCTGGGCGCCCCCGGCGCCGGCAAGGGCACGCAAGCGGCCTTCATCTGCCAGCAATACGGCATCCCGCAAATCTCCACCGGCGACATGCTGCGCGCCGCCGTCAAGGCCGGCACGCCGCTCGGCCTGCAGGCCAAGAGCGTGATGGAATCCGGCGGGCTGGTGAGCGACGACCTCATCATCAACCTGGTGAAGGAGCGCATTGCCCAGCCCGATTGCGCCAATGGCTTTTTGTTCGACGGCTTCCCGCGCACCATCCCGCAGGCCGAGGCCATGAAGGCCGCCGGCGTGAAGCTCGACTACGTGCTGGAAATCGATGTCCCCTTCGACGCCATCATCGAGCGCATGAGCGGCCGCCGCAGCCACCCCGCCAGCGGCCGCACCTACCACGTCAAGTTCAACCCGCCCAAGGCCGAGGGAGTCGATGACGTCACCGGCGAGCCGCTGGTGCAGCGCGACGACGACAAGGAAGACACCGTCAAAAAGCGCCTCGACGTCTACACCCAGCAGACCCGCCCCCTGGTCGACTACTACAGCCAATGGGCCGCCAAGGAGCCAGCGGCCGCGCCCAAATACCGCAAGATCAGCGGCACCGGCAGCGTCGACGACATCACGGCGCGCGCGCTGCAGGCGCTGGCAAGCTGAACCGACGGTTGCGTGGAGAACATCAGGTCCATGGTTCTCCTCGCCTCGCAGTCCTTGCCCTAGATGGCGTTCAGAAACGACCGAATGAGCACGCTGTCGGCGCGCTCTGCCATGCAATACACATAAGTCGCGGTGCTGGCCGGCTCGCCCGCGATGCGCACGGGCACGAAGCGGGGGTCGGCGATGAATTCGGCCTCCGACACCGCGCCCAGCCCCAGCCCGCGCGCCACGGCTTCGCGGATGGCTTCGCGGCTGCCGATTTCAAGATCGGTGCGCGGTTGCACGCCGGCGGCGCGCAGGGCGCCTTCCGCATTGCGGCCGAGGAAGCCCAGGCGCGTTGGGACAAGGCCTGCAACGAATTCTTGAAAAACGCCCTGGTGGTCGTGGTCATGGCCGGGTTTTTAGCCATCAAGTTCTGGACGCCTGCCACCCCGGCACAGCCCGTTCAGGCCACGCCGCCCCCGGCAGCCGCCCAGGCCGCCAAGCCCACTGCGCCACCCGCCGCTGCGAAAACAGCGAAAAAACCCCCGCCCAAACCGAGCAAGCCACGCACGGTGGAGCAGTGCCTGAAAATCGCCGACGAGCACGTCATGGTGCGCTGCCTGGAGCGCGCGCCCTAGGGTGTGAACGCTCTACGTGCTCCCTGCCTGCCCCACCAGCGCCTCGGCCAGACGGGCCTGCACGGACTGGCGTTCGGCCAGGCGCTGGCGCAGGTCGGCGCACAGGCGGCGCAGGGCGGCGACGCGGGTGACGATGCGGGATTGTTCGGCCAACGGCGGCACCGGGATCAGGAACTGGCCGAGCTTGGTAATGCTCAAGCCTTCTCGTGAGACGCCGACCTGCACAGCCATGACGGTCTGTTGAACGTGCCGAGAGACAAGAACCTTGTGCAAGAAGGCATTGAGTTCCGGCTGTACCGCTCGAATGATCGTGACGTGTTGGCTAACGTTTGCCTCATCAAAATCACTTGGAACCACAGCACAACGCCCAATGGATGCGCCAGTGATGTTGAACAGCAAGTCATTTGCGGATACAACTGTGCCAGCCATCTTTGCATGTATTTCAGGCTTAATGAAAGCTACACCATCAAGGCGCAGCCCGTCATCCCACACGTTCTGCGATCGAAGAAACTTCACGCCGGATGAGACGTAAACCTCGCGACCTCCAAGGGGCGTGCTTCCTGCACCGATCTTCTTTAGTAAAAAGCCTAACCGCACCCACTCCCACCCCACCGGCAACTCAAACGGCTTTTCCTCGTCGGTGATGGGCGGCAGGGGTTTGTCGCGCTTGATCTGGCCGGTGGCGATGAGGCGGTCTTTTTCGGCGCGGATTTTTTGCAGCAGGGCGCTGGCGGGTTCGTCGGTGGGGTCTTGGGGCACGAGCAGGCCGCGCACGGCCAGTTGCAG
>JAGOVZ010000097.1 GCA_018060485.1 Ottowia sp.
AGCTGGTACATGCCGGCCTCGAAGCTCACGCGCGTGCGCGTGCTGGCCTTCTCGAAGATCATGGCCAGCGTGCGGTCGCTCAAGGGATGGTGCTTCTCATACGCCTTGAACTTGCCCTTGATCAGCGCGGCGCGCTCGAACAGGTAGGCATATTCAGCGGCCGTGAAGTCGGCAAACTGCAGGTAGTGCTTGATTGGCTCGGCCATCGTCACTCTTTCAGAAACGCCTCGATCAGCGGCACCAGAATGGCGACGATCTCGTCGGCTTCGTGCTCGCTCAGGATCAGCGGCGGCACCAGGCGGATCACGGTGTCGGCGGTCACGCTCAGCAGCAGCCCAGCGTCGGCCGCGCGCTGCAGGATCACGCCGCAGGGCTTGGCGAGTTCGATGCCCAGCATCAAGCCCTGGCCGCGGATGTCCTTCACGCCCGGGTTGCCGGCCAGCGCTTTTTCCAGCGCGGCCTTCAGGTGCGCGCCGACCTTGGCGGCGTTGTCCAGCAGTTTTTCTTCTTCCATGATGCGGATGGTTTCCACCCCCGCGCGCATGGCCAGCGGGTTGCCACCAAAGGTGGTGCCATGGTTGCCCGGCTGGAAGATGTTGGCCGCCTTGGGGCCGGCGACGACGGCGCCAATCGGCACGCCCGAGCCCAGGCCCTTGGCCAGCGGCATCACGTCGGGCTTGATGCCCGCCCACTGGTGCGCAAACCACTTGCCGGTGCGCCCCATGCCGCACTGCACCTCGTCGATCATCAGCAGCCAGTCCTGCTCGTCACACAGCTTGCGCACCTGCTGCAAGTAGTCGATGCGCATCGGGTTGATGCCGCCTTCGCCCTGGATGGTTTCGAAGAACACGGCCACCACGTTGGGGTTGCCCTCGGTGGCTTTTTTCAGCGCCTCGATGTCGTTCAGCGGCACGCGGATGAAGCCTTCGACCAGCGGCTCGAAGCCTTTCTGGATCTTCGGGTTGCCGGTGGCGCTCAGCGTGGCGATGCTGCGGCCGTGGAAGGCTTTTTCATACACCACGATCTGCGGCTTTTCGATGCCCTTGTCGTGGCCGAACTTGCGCGCCAGCTTCAGGGCCGCCTCATTCGCCTCCAGCCCGGTGCAGCAGAAAAACACGTTGGTCAGGCCCGACAGCTCGGTCAGCTTTTTCGCCAGCACCTCGGCGTTGGGCACGTGGTAGTAGTTGCTGGAGTGGATGATCTTGCCGATCTGATCCTGCAGCGCCGGCACCAGTTTGGGGTGGTTGTGGCCCAGCGTATTGACGGCGATGCCGCCCAGGCCGTCCAGGTAGCGCTTGCCGTTGACGTCCCACACGTAGCAGCCCTGGCCGTGATCCATGGCGATCGGCAGCCGGGCGTAGGTGTTCATGGTGTGGGGCGAGGCGGCTTCGATATGGGCGGTCACGACAAGGCTCCTTGGAAATGAAAATCGGGCCAACGAGGCCCGCTGAAGGTGCATTCTAGGGTGTGCGCCAAGGCGCTTTGTTGACGTGTTTGCATGACTGTCATGCGCCGTGCGGGCGTGGCGGCGCAGGGCAGGCGCTACAATTTTCTGCTGCGCCGCAGCACGCACCAACTGTGCCGGCCGTCCTCTTCATTCATGGCCGCCACCCCCTCCAGCAACGAAGTCTTCATCCGCGGCATCACGCGCGATGGGCGCACCTTTCGGCCCAGCGACTGGGCCGAGCGGCTGGCCGGGGTGATGGCGCAGTTCCGGCCCGGCGGCGCGGGCGGCTTGGGCGGCCACATCGCGTATTCACCCTGGTGCGTGCCAACCACGCTGGACGGCGCCAAGTGCGTGGTGGTCAACCGCGCGTTGCGCGACCACGAGCCGATGGCGTGGGACTTCGTGATGGGCTTTGCCAGGGACAACGAGCTGCAGGTGATCGAGGCGTGTTTGCTGCCGGACGCATCGCCATCGGAGAGCGGGCCGAATCCGATGACCGGCGCTGGCGCGCCATGACCTCGGCCGGCGACCGTCAATGACGCGCCCTGCGGGCGCATGATTGAAGTCATGGCGCCAGAGGCGCCGTCATCGAAGGCGAAGCCGAAGTCATTGCGCCGCAGGCGCAGTCATTTGCATCGGTCTTAAAAAAGGCCGCCAGCGCTTGACTGGAAAGCGCGGGCAGCTACGTTTTCACTAGTAAACGCCCACAAAAAAACCGCCCGAAGGCGGTTTCTCTGCTTTTTTGCCGACAGCGCACCCGATACAAACGGCGGATGGGCTTGAAGCCCATCCGGGCTGTTTGCCTGAATTGATCCGTCAGGCGGCGGCTTGGGTGGCCAGGGTCTTGACCTTGGCCGACAGGCGGCTCTTGTCGCGAGCGGCCTTGTTCTTGTGGAAGATGCCCTTGTCGGCGACCGTGTCGACCACCGACTGCATCAGCGCAAAGGCGCTGCTGGCTTTTTCCTTGTCACCGGCGAGGACTGCCTTCTCGACATTCTTCACCGCGGTGCGGTATTTGGAGCGCAGCGAGGTGTTCGCAGCGTTCAGTTTGACGTTCTGGCGGGCGCGTTTGCGGCCCGATGCCAGGCGGGGGTTCTTCTTTTTGGGCTTACCAGCGGCCATGGAAGTGTTCCTTTAAGGGTTTGTGGATGTTGTCGGCAAAACCCAGCATTATACCTTTGAAGCGGGTGTCATGCCAACGATGACGAATGACCGCGCTCTGACGAGCGCATGACTTCGGCTTCGATCTCAATGACGGCGCCTCGGGCGCCATGAATTCTTCATGCGCCCCGCAGGGCGCGTCATCAACGGCGTAGCCGAGGTCATGGCGCGCAGCGCCGTCATCGCGCCTCTTCCACCGGCAGGGCGCGCACCTCACCCTGCTTCATCAGCCACACATGATCGGGCGGCAGCGCCTGCGCCTTCAGGGCCGCCGCCACGTCGCGCGGCGGCTGGTCGAGCGGCTCGTGGCTGATCTCGAAGGTGCCCCAGTGGATGCCCAGCGCCCGGCGGGCGTTCAGCAGGCGCGCGATGCGCACCGCCTCGTCGGGGTTGTTGTGCTGCGCGCGCATG
Source organism: Ottowia sp. (assembly GCA_018060485.1). Classification (GTDB taxonomy): domain Bacteria; phylum Pseudomonadota; class Gammaproteobacteria; order Burkholderiales; family Burkholderiaceae_C; genus Ottowia. Next base: position 3,020 of record JAGOVZ010000097.1, read on the forward strand.
AATTCGCGCGGCTCGTAGGCGCCGATGGGCACGGCCACCAGGTCCACCGGGCCGCCCAGGCGCTCGCCGATCTGGCGGTACAGCGCCTCGTTGTAGCCCGTGTCGCCGGTGTGCACCAGGCGCCAGGGCGCGCCGCCGCCGGGGCGGGGCCAGGCGATGTCCCAGCCGCCCCACAGCGTCTGGTTGGTGTCGCTCAAACCCCGGCGGCTCCAGTGCTGGGCCGGCAGCAGGCGCACGGTGAGCGGGCCGACCTGGCGCTGCTCCCACCAGTCGAGTTCTTCGACCTGGCGCGCGCCCTGGTCTTGCATCCACTTTTTCAGGCCCAGCGGCACCAGCACGCGCGGCTGCGGATGGCGCGCGAGGATGGGCTTCAAGGTGGCGATGTCCAGATGGTCGTAGTGGCTGTGCGTGATGAGCAGCAGGTCCACCGGCGGCAAATCGGCCGCGGCGATCGGCGCGTCGATCAGGCGCTTTGACGCCAGCCACGACACCGGCCCGGCAAAGCTTGAGAGTTGCGGGTCGATCAGCACGCGCTGCCCGCCCGCCTGCAGCCACAGCCCGGCGTGGCCGAGCCAGGCGAGTTGCGGCGTGGGGCTGGCGGCCGCGACTTCGAGCGTGCTGGGCTTCAGCGGCTGGCGCCAGCGCTCGGCGAAGGCCGCGTACCCGCCCTCGGGCGGGCCAGATGGCTTGAAGTCGCCGCGCCAGCGCCGCTGCAACACCTCGTACCAGGGCGCGCTGCCGCCGGGGCGCGCGTCGCTGCCGATGTTGCGAAAGCCATCTGGCCCGCGGTGCGGCAGCGCCGGGTCGGCGTAGGGAAAGGGTGCGCTGGCGCAGGCGGCCAGCACCAGCACTGGCAGGGCGACCAGGGCAGAAAGGCGCGCAGAAAGGCGCGCAACAAGGGCGAGGCGGGTGGCGGGCATGCACGATCATGCCTTGCAGCCCATGGGGCTTGCACGCGCGGGTTTTTCTCGGCGCGGCCGGCGGCGGCACCGGCGCCGCCAGCCGCTCGCCTACACTGGCGCCCGTTCGACGCGCCGTGCGCGTCCGACGCATCGCCCCGTGTCGCTTTTCAAGTCCGCCTCCACCGTCTCGCTGCTCACCCTGGTGTCTCGCATCACCGGGCTCGTGCGCGACCTGTTCATGGCCTCGGCCTTTGGCGTGAGCGGCCTGACGGACGCTTTCAACGTCGCCTTTCGCATTCCCAACCTGCTGCGCCGCCTGTTTGCCGAAGGCGCGTTCAGCCAGGCGTTTGTGCCGGTGCTGGCGCGCTCGCGGGCGGCGAACGGTGAAGACGCCACCAAGAAATTGATCGACGCCGTGGCCACCGCCCTGGCCTGGGCGCTGGTGGCGACCTGCATCGTCGGCGTGGCCGGCGCGCCGGTGCTGGTGTGGCTGCTGGCCAGCGGGCTGGACGCGCAGAGCTTCGACGCCGCCGTGCTGATGACGCGCTGGATGTTCCCCTACATCGCCTGCATGTCGCTGGTGGCGCTGTCGGCCGGGATTCTCAACACGTGGCGGCACTTTGCCGTGCCGGCGGCCACGCCGGTGCTGCTTAACCTGGCGATGATCGTCGCCGCCTGGCTGGGCGCGCCGTGGTTCGGGCGCTTGGGGCTGGAGCCGATCTACGCCATGGCGGCCGGCGTGATGGCCGGCGGCGTGCTGCAACTGGCGGTGCAGGTGCCGGCGCTCAAGCGCCTGGGGCTGCTGCCGCGCATTGGGCTCGGCTGGGCGCGCGTGCGCGATGCCTGGCGCGACGCGGGCGTGCGCCAGGTGCTGGGCCTGATGCTGCCGGCGCTGCTCGGCGTGGGCGTGGCGCAGTTGTCGCTGCTCATCAACACGCAGATCGCCTCGCACCTGGCGGCCGGCAGCGTGACCTGGGTGTTTTACGCCGACCGGCTGATGGAGTTCCCCACCGCGCTGCTCGGCGTGGCGCTGGGCGTGGTGCTGACGCCGCAACTGGCGGCGGCGCGTGCCAGCAATGACGACGCGCGCTATTCGCAGATGCTCGACTGGGGCCTGCGCCTGGTGCTGCTGCTGGCGCTGCCCTGCGCGGCGGCGCTGCTGGTGTTTGCCACGCCGCTGATCGCCACACTGTTTCATCATGGCAAGTTCTCGGCGGGCGACGTGCACGCTTCAGCGCTGGCGCTGTCGCTGTACGGCGTGGGGCTGCTCGGGCTGGTGGCGGTGAAGGTGCTGGCGCCGGGCTACTACGCCAGCCTGGACATTCGCACGCCGGTCAAGATCGCGGTGGCGGTGCTGGTCATCACGCAGTTGTTCAACCTGATCTTCGTGCCGCTGCTGCAGCACGCGGCGCTCACGCTGTCGATTGCGCTGGGCGCCATGATCAACGCGCTGTGGCTGCTGATTGGATTGATTCGCCGCGGCAGCTACCGGCCGCAGGGCGGCTGGGCCGTGTTTGGCGCCCAGGTGCTGGGCGCCACGCTGCTGATGAGCGCGTTTTTGCTGTGGGCCGCGCGCCGTTTCGACTGGTTGGGCACCGCCGCCTGGCCGCGCGCCGGCCTGCTGGCGCTTGTGCTGGCGGCGGCGGCGGCGCTTTACTTTGGTGCGCTGATGGCCTCGGGCGTGCGCCTTCGGCAGTTGCTGCGCCGCTGAAAGCGCTGGCAAGCCGGCATTGACGCGGCCCGCGCGCTGCCGCTACAAAGCGGTCATGCAGTTTGATTTTTCCGCCCCCACGCCGCTCGCCTACTTCGCCACGCTGGTGCAGCGCGACGAGGGCCTGCCGCTGCTGGAGGCCGCCGCCAGCCTGGGGCAGGACGACCACCCCGCGCTCGGCGTGCAGCAGGTGCTTCATGATGTCGACCAGCTGGCCGCCCGCCTGCAGCGCCGCGTGAAGCCCGATGCCGACGCCATGGAGCGCCTGCGCGCGCTCAACCAGTTCTTCTTTGGCGACCTGGGGTTTGCCGGCAACGTCAACGACTACTACAACCCCGACAACAGCTTTTTGCACGCGGTGCTGCACACGCGCCGCGGCATCCCCATCTCGCTGGCCGTGCTGTGGCTGGAGCTGGCCCAGGGGCTGGGGCTGCAGGCCGAGGGCGTGGGTTTTCCGGGGCATTTTCTGGTGCAGGTCAACCTGAACGAGGGGCGGGTGGTGATCGACCCCTTCACCGGCCAGTCGCTCGGCCGCAGCGAGCTGCGCGAGCGCATCGAGGAAATTCACCCCGACCTGGCTGCCGCGCCGGGCGGCGACCTGCCGCTGGCGCTGTACCTGCGCCCGGCCGGCCCGCGCCAGATCCTGGCCCGCATGCTGCGCAATTTGCAGGACATCCACCGCACGCAAGAGGACTGGCGCCGCTTCGTCCAGGTGCAGGACCGCCTGATCACGCTGCTGCCCGACGCCTGGCCCGAATACCGGGATCGCGGGCTGGCGTTGGCCGAGCTGGGCGAAGCCGGGCGTGCGCACGCCGACCTCGCGCTGTACCTGCGCGAGGCGCGCCAGGCGAACGACCTCGAGCGCGTGGCCGAACGGCTGGACGCGCTGCGGCGTTCGCTGCCCTGAACGCCTGAGTGTTCAAGTCGTTTAGGCCGCCAGCGCCTGATGGAAAAGCGCAAGAAGCTATCAATACCGTAGTATTCGCGGCGTGTTCAGGCCCGCGCCTAGACCCAGCCCGACGCCTGCAGTTCTTTCTTGGTGTAGGCGTAAAACAGCGGCGCCGCCACCAGCCCGGCGGGGCCGAACACGGCTTCCATCACGAACATCACCGCCAGCAGCTCCCACACGCCCATGTGCGTGCGGTGGCCGATGACCTTGGCGTTGATGAAGTATTCGGCCTTGTGGATGGCGATCAGAAACACCAGGCAGGCCAGCGCCACCAGCGGCGAGACCGACAGGCCCACCAGCGTCAGCACGCCGTTGCAGATCAGGTTGCCGACGATGGGGATCAGCCCGGCCAGAAAGGTCAGCAGGATCAGCGCCATGGTGTAGGGCAGGCGGCTGTCCCACAGCGGCAGCACCACCAGCAGGAAGATGGCGGTGAGAAAGGTGTTGAACAGCGCGATCCAGAACTGCGCCACCACGATCTGGCGAAAGGTCTCGCCAAAGCGCGTCAGCCGCAGGTGCAGTTGTGCCGCCAGCGGCTTGAGCATGATGACCGAGGGGCGCGCCGCCGCCAGCGCGCCGACCAGCAGGCCGATGTAGGCAAACAGCAGGCCCGACAGCCAGGCCCGCCCGGTGGTCGCCAGCGTGCCCGCCTTGGTGGCCAGGTAGGCGGCGATGACGCGCTGCACGTCTTCGGCGCCGGTGGGCAACTGGGCCGCGATGTCGGGCGGCAGGCGGTCGCGCAACTCCAGCACCGTGCGCGCCATGAAGGCCAGCAGCTCGCGGTAGGTGTTGGGCGCGTCCAGGATGACGCCGCGCGTGCGGGGCAGGAACACGGCGATCAGCACCACCGGAATCAGCGCCACCAGCCCGGCGGCCAGCTTGGGCGCCTGGTGGTCGTGCGCGCGCGTCAGCGCCCCCAGCCGCGGGCTGAACCAGCGCGTGGCCAGAAAGCCCAGGCACACGCACAGCAAACCGGGCAGCAGCCCCTGCCACATGATGAGCAGGAGCGAGGCCGCCATCGCCACGTGGCTGGCCACGGTGGCGATGCGTTCGCGGCGCTCGTATTGCGGGGTGACCAAGGGGGCTCGGCCGTCAGGGTCGGTCAGGCCACCACCACCGCCGCGCCCGTGCCGCGCGGGGCGATGCGGCCGATGTCGTACACCTGTTCGCCGGCCGCGCGCAGGGTGGCGGCGCAGGCGGCCGCGCTGGCGGCATCGACCACGACCACCATGCCGATGCCGTTGTTGAAGGTGCGGTTCATCTCGATGTCGTCGATGCCGGCGGTTTTCTGCAGCCAGGCGAACAGCTCGCTTTGCGGCCAACTGCCTTTGGTCAGGTGCGCGGCCAGGCCGTCGGGCAGCACGCGCGGGATGTTCTCGAGCAGGCCGCCGCCGGTGATGTGGGCGAGGGCCTTGATCGTGCCTTTTTCAAGCGCGGCCAGCACGTTTTTCACGTAGATGCGCGTGGGCGCCATCACCGCTTGCTTGAACGGCTGGCCGTCCAGCGTGGCGGGCAAATCGTCGCCCGCGCGCTCGATGCATTTGCGCACCAGGCTGAAGCCGTTGCTGTGCACGCCGCTTGACGCCAGCCCCAGCACCACGTCGCCTTCGGCCACGTTTTGCCCGGTCAGGATCTTGGACTTTTCGACGGCGCCGACGCAAAAGCCGGCCAGGTCGTATTCGCCCGGCGGATACATGCCGGGCATCTCGGCCGTTTCGCCGCCGATCAGCGCGCAGCCGGCCAGCTCGCAGCCCTTGGCGATACCGCCGACCACGCTGGTGGCCGTGTCCACATCCAGCTTGCCGCAGGCGAAGTAGTCGAGGAAGAACAGCGGCTCGGCACCCTGCACCAGCACGTCGTTGACGCTCATGGCGACCAGGTCGATGCCCACGGTATCGTGCAAGTCCCACTCAAAAGCCAGCCGCAGCTTGGTGCCCACGCCGTCGGTGCCGCTGACCAGCACCGGCTCCTGGTAGCGCTTGGGCACCTCGAACAGCGCGCCAAAACCGCCCAGGCCCGACAGCACGCCCTCGCGCATCGTCTTTTTGGCCAGCGGCTTGATGCGCTCGACCAGCGCGTCGCCGGCGTCGATGTCGACACCGGCGTCT
>JAGOVZ010000302.1 GCA_018060485.1 Ottowia sp.
CGCAGACAATGCGCCGCCGAGCGGTTGGCCGGGTCGCAGTAGCCGAACACGCGCTCGCGCCCCAGCTCGCCGAAGGCCCGCCGCAGCAGCCAGTCGCCGCCGTCCAGCGCCAGCGTGCCGCCCCAGGCGTCGGGCTGCAGGCGCGCGCCGATCTCGATCTCGGGCTCGTCGCCCAGCACCTGCACCAGGCTGAACCAGCCGCAGAAGCGCCATTCGGGCGCCTCCACCAGCGCCAGCAGCGCATCGCCGATCTCGCCGTCGGCGTGCGCCTGGCGGGCTTCGGCCAGGGTCTCGGGGTCGGGCGGCAGGGCGCGCTCGGCGCACCAGATGCCGCGGCCTTCATGCCGGCGGTAGAAATCCTGCAGGCCGGCGATGAAGCGCTGGGCGGTGGCGGGCTCGTCCAGCGGCAGGTCGTCGAGCAGCTGCGCGCGCACGCGCGGGTCGCGGTGCATGCGCACCAGGTCGTCCACGTCGTGCGCGGCAAACTCGCGCAGCCGCAGCCGGGGGCTGGCCTGCCAGGGCGCTGGGGGGAATGGCGGTGCGGGCGCGGTCATGCAGGCGGCACTGTAGACGGCCGCGGCCCCGCGCGGCATCCGGGGCGTTACCGATGGGGCGTTTGCTCTGTTTTCAGGAGCTGCTCGCGCTTGCCCATCAAGCGCTGACGGCCCATTTCATGCCTATTCTTCAAGCGCCCACGCAGCCCGGCACCGCGCCGCGCGCTCCCGTATCATTCGGCTTTTCGCACGCCCGTGCGCACCGCGGCCCGCGCCGCCTCCGGCCATGCCACTGGATTCCGACCACGCCATCGATCCCCCCCTGCGGCCGCCCGAGCCGGCCGAGCCCGGCCTGTGGCGCTGGCTGGTGGCCGCCGCGCTGGTGCTGGTCATCATCGTCGGCGCCTACCAGGCCTATGAGTGGCTGGTGAACGACGTCGCGCGCCGCCGCGCGGTGGCCGAAGCGCCCGCCCCCGCGTCGACGCAGCACCCGGCGCCCGATACTGGCGCGCCCACGGCCGAGCCGGCGCGGCGCACCATTCGCCCGGCGCAGCCGAGCGCGCCGCCGAACGAAGGCACGGCCCCCGCCGTCACCGGCGAGGCGATCCACAAATGCGTGGTCGATGGCCAGGTCACCTACACCAACCAGGCCTGCCCGGACGGCAGCAGCGGCGGGCTGATGCAGGCCGCCGGCGCCGACCCGAACGGCGTCAGCGGTTCGGCCGGGGACACGGTGCCCAGCGTGCTGGTGGCGCGGCCGGCCAACCTGGGCGCCGGCGACCCGAGTCAGCAGACCGCGCTGTGCGGCTACCTGGCGGCCGAGATCGCGCGGCTCGACTTCGAGTTCAAGCAGCCGCTGCCGCCCAACGTGCTTGACCACATCTCGTCGCAGTTGAGCGGCCTGCGCGCGCAGCACGGCGCCGCCAAGTGCGAGCCTTTGCCCAAGCCCGCCGCCGACAAGCCGGCGCCCGCCGTGCGCAAACGCGCGCCGCCGAAGGTGGTGGAAGAAAAGCGCGAGGATTGAGCGCTTGCTCTTGATTTGGTAGCTTGCCGCGCTTGCCAGACAAGCATTGGCGACCAAAATAACCATGAAAAAAGCCCCGGCCGCAAGGGCCGGGGCTTGGGGGCGGGTGGCGTCAGCGGCGCTGTCGCATCACGCGCGCGGCGGCGATCACGGCTTTGATGTGCCGGTGCCCATGCCGGGCTCGGCGGGCTTGCGCGGACCCGGCGCCGATGCGGCATCGGCCGGCATGGCGGGGCTCAAGGCGGGCGTGGCCGGTGCGCCGCCGCCAAAGGCCGCGCCGCTGGTGGCCGGGCTGGCGCGCCCCGTTTCGCTGTTGGCGCGCGGCGCGGGCGACTTCTGCATCGCGCCAGACGCCGCGGTGCCCGGCGGCATGGCCGGCGTGCCCTGGGCCGCGGCGGGCAGATTCCAGGCCAGCGCGGTGGTCACCAGCACGGCGGCGGGAACGGTGCGCAAAATGCGTTTGGACATGGGGTGAATGACCTTTCGGTGGTTGAACACAGGCGGCAGTCTGCCCGCTGGCGCCGTTACATCCCGGGCGCAAATGTTGGCGTTGTAACGATGTGAATGCGCACTGACATTGAAAATTGACAGCGAAACAAAGCCACCGCCACGGCCCGGCGCCCCGCCAGCGCACGGCCCCGCGCTGGCGCACGCGGGGCGGCGCCGCTAAAATACCGGGTTCCCCTTGAAGACCCGATGGGCGCCGGCGCGCGGCTTTTGGCCGCCACCCGATTCGCGCCCCTGCCCTGTGGCGCGCCCTGGCCGGCCCGCCCCGCGGCCGCCGCCACGGCGCGCGGGCACCCGAGAACCGATGCGCGCGCGGCAACCCGCCGGCCGCGCCCGACAACGCAAGGCAAGAAATCGACCGCATTAGGAGAAATGGATGGCGAAGGAAGAACTGATCGAGATGCAAGGCATCGTCAACGAAGTGCTGCCGGACACGCGCTTTCGCGTCACGCTGGACAACGGGCACGAGCTGGTGGCCTATTCCGCCGGCAAGATGAAGAAGAACCACATCCGCATCCTGGCCGGTGACCGGGTGACGCTGGAGCTGTCGCCCTACGACCTGACCAAGGGCCGCATCAACTTCCGCCACCTGGAGCGCCGCGGCCC
>JAGOVZ010000098.1 GCA_018060485.1 Ottowia sp.
GGCGACGAATACGACCCGCGCGTCGGCCTGCGCATGCGCGGCGGCGAGGCGATGGGCGCGGCCGACTACATCGACCTGCTGGCCGCGCGGCGCCGCTGGATCGCGCAGGTGGAAGCCCGCATCGCCGGCTTCGACGCACTGCTGATGCCCACCGTGCCCATCGTTGCGCCGCGCATCGATGCGTTGACGAACAGCGACGAAGCCTACTTTGCGGCCAACGGCCTGATGCTGCGCAACCCGACGCTGATCAATTTTCTGGACGGCTGCGCGCTGTCGCTGCCCTGCCATGCCGAGGGCGAGCCGCCCGTGGGGCTGACGCTGGCGGGCGCTGGCGGGCGCGATGCGGACGTGCTGGCGCTGGGGCTGGGGGTCGAAGACGTGTTGCGCAGCGCGTGATGAGCGCGGTCGGATTGAGAATTTGAAGAAAACCGGCCGCCAGCGCTTGTCTGGCAAGCGCCAGCAGCTCCATTATTTGTAGTGCGTGGCTGGCGACGACAGCGCTGCGCGCCGTCAGGCGCGGCCCGTTTCGCGCGCCACGTCGGCCAGAAAATCGCCCTGCGTCAATTCGCTTTGCAGCACGTCGCCCGGCACCCAGCCGGGGTAGGTGGCGTGAAAGTCGGCCACCAGGCGGTCGAGCGGCAAATCGTCGAACGCACCGCGCTCGTTGACGTATTCCATGTGCCGGTTGCCCGCCTTGTCGAAGGCGTGGTAGATCGAATCGTGCACGCCGTCGAAGTCGAGCGGCAGCAGGCCGAACTTCTCGCACAGCTCGATGTTGAAGGCCGGCGTGGCCTTGCGCCAGGCGCCCGCCAGCCACAGCTCGGTGTAGCCGTGCCAGATGAACAGGTCGGTCTTCATGGTCTCGCGCATGCGTTCGGTGCTCATGTGGTTGCGCACGTCGGCAAAGCCCAGCCGCGCCGGTATGCCGGCCGCCCGCGCCACCGCCGTCAGCAGCGTGGCCTTGGGCACGCACCAGCCGTAGCCGTTGGCCAGCACCGTGCTGGCGCGCATGCCGTTGGGTGACAGGTCGATGCGGTACGGGTCGTAGCGAAAACCGTCGCGCACCGCGTGCACCAGCGCCACGGCGCGTGCGCGCTCACCCGCGCCCTGCGCGTGCTCGCGCGCAAAGGCTTGCACGTCGGGGTGGCCGGCGTCGATCAGGGGCGTGGCTTGCAGGTGCTGCGGGGTGGGAGTGTCGCTCATGGGGGCATCTTATCGGCGCACGGTTTGTCATGGGCGGTGGCGACAATCGCGCCATGCATGCCCGCCCCGCGCCAAACAATTTGCCCACCGCCGTGCCCTTTGGCGCCGCGCTGCGCTTCTGGCTGAAGCTGGGTTGCATCAGCTTTGGCGGCCCGGCCGGGCAGATCGCCATCATGCACCGCGAGCTGGTGGAGCAGCGGCGCTGGATCTCGGAGCGGCGCTTTCTGCACGCGCTCAACTTCTGCATGCTGCTGCCGGGGCCTGAGGCGCAGCAACTGGCGACCTACATCGGCTGGCTGCTGCACGGCACGCGTGGCGGCATCGTGGCGGGGGCGCTGTTCGTGCTGCCATCGCTGTTGCTGCTCGTCGTGCTGTCGGCCGCGTATCTGGCTTGGGGCCAATTGCCGTGGGTGGCGGCGCTGTTCCATGGCATCAAGGCGGCGGTGGCGGCCATCGTGCTGCACGCCATGTGGCGGCTGGGCGGCAAGACTTTGACGACGCCGCTGGCGTGGGCGCTGGCGGGCGGCAGCTTTGTGGCGCTGGCGTGGTGGAAGTGGCCGTTTCCGGCGGTGGTGCTGGGCGCCGGCGCCGTCGGCTGGCTGGCCGCGCGCGTCGCGCCCGGCCAGCTGGTACCGCCTGTGGCCGCGCCCTCGGCGGCCGCGGAGAGCGCTGCCGTGATGGGCGACGACACGCCCGCACCGCCGCACGCGCACTTCTCGCGCCACGGGCTGGCGCGCGTGCTGCTGGCGGGCGCGCTGGCGTGGCTGCTGTCGATGGGCGGCCTCACCGCCTGGCAGGGGCTCGACGCGACGTTGACGCAGGTCGGCTGGTTCTTCAGCAAGGCCGCGCTGATCACCTTTGGCGGCGCCTACGCGGTGCTGCCCTACGTGAACCAGGCAGCGGTGCAGCAGCACCAGTGGCTGACGGCGGCGCAGATGATGGATGGCCTGGCGCTGGGCGAGACCACGCCCGGCCCGCTGATCATGATCGTCGCCTTTGTCGGCCAGCTGGCGGCGACCGCCGAGGCGATGCGCGCTTGCGGCGTCAACGGATGCGGTGCGTGGGCGCTGGGCTGGGGTGCGCTCGGGGCGCTGGTGGCCACGTGGTTCACCTTTCTGCCCTCGTTCGTCTTCATCCTGGCCGGCGGGCCGCTGGTGGAATCGACGCGCGGCAAGCTGGGCTTTACCGCGCCGCTGGCGGCCATCACGGCGGCGGTGGTCGGCGTGATTGGCAGTCTTGCTTTGTTTTTTGTAGCGAATGTCGCTCTACCCTCGGGCGCTGGGGCCGGATGGGACTCAAAAATCGACTGGGCCGCACTGGCGCTGGTGGCCGCGGCGACCTTTGCGCTGGTGCGGCTGAAGTGGGGCGTGATCCGCGTCATCGCGCTGTGTGCGCTGGCGGGCGGCGCGTGGCGCTGGTTCGGCGTGGGCTGAAGGCGCTCCTCAGCGCATCGCCCAACGCGCGGGCAATTCGGCCATTGACGCGAACACCTCGTGCGCGCCCGCCGCGCGCAGCGTGTTGGCCTGCTCGGCTTGCGGGCAGTAGGCCCACACGGTGGCGCCGGCGGCGACGCCGGCCTCGATGCCGGTGGGCGTGTCCTCGATCACCAGGCAGCGCGCAGGCGCCACGCCGAGCGACTGTGCGGCGGCGAGGTACACATCGGGAAAAGGCTTGCTGCGCGGCAGATCGTGGCCGCTGAAGACCTGCGCTCCAAACCATTCGGCCAGGCCGACCTTGGCCAGTTGCAGCAGCACCTTGCCGCGGTCGGCGCCCGATGCGACGGCGATGCGTCCGCCTGTCATGTCGTGCGCCGCGCGCACGGCTTCCAGCGCGCCGGCGATGGGCTGCAGGCGGGCCTCCAGTTCGGCGTTGCGGCGCGCGTAGAAGGTGGCCATCCACTCGTCCGTCAGCGGCTGGCCGGTGCGCGCTTCGATCAGCGCCGCCTGGCTGCGCACCGTGCGGCCGATGAAGTGGCGCATGCATTCGGCCAGCGGCATGTCCCAGCCACTTTCGGCCAGCAGATCGCGCAGCACGCCATGGGTGATCGGCTCGCTGTCGACCAGAACGCCGTCGCAGTCAAACAGGATGACTTCAAATTTCATAGCTGTTTGCGCTTGTCTGGCAAGCGCTGGAAGGTGTTCTGATGAAAAAATGACTTTCGCTTCGCTCAATGGCGAAATGACCCGCCCGTCTGTCATGGCGCGTCAGCGCCGTCATCGCAGGCGAAGCCAAGGTCATTTCGTCATGTGCTGCTGGCCGCGCGCATCAACGCCGCCAGAACTGCGGCGTGAACAAGACCAGCACCGACAGCAGTTCCAGCCGCCCCAGCAGCATGGCCGCCGAGCACAGCCAGATCTGGAAGTCGTTCAGCACCCCGTAGTTGCCCGCCGGCCCGACTTTGCCCAGGCCCGGGCCGATGTTGTTCAGGCAGGCCACGATGGCGGTGAAGGCGGTCACCACGTCCAGGCCCGAGGCCAGCATGAGCAGCGTCATCCCGATCATGGTGCCGCCGTAGATCAGCATGTAGGCCATCACGGCCCAGATGACGTCGGGCGGCACGGCCGTGCGACCAAGCGATACCGGGTACACCACGCGCGGGTGGATGATGCGCACCAGCTCGCGCTGCGCGATCTTCACCAGCACCAGCACGCGCACCATTTTGATGCCGCCGCCCGTGGAGCCGGCGCACGACACGAAGCAGCCCAAAAACAAGAGCAGCACCGGCACGAAGGATGGCCACAGCAGGTAGTTGGTGGTGGCGTAGCCGGTGGTGGTGGCCACCGACACGACCTGGAACGCTGCCTGCCGAAAAGCGCTGGGAAAGTCGTCGATCACGTGCTCCATCAACAGCATGGCGCACACCAGCAGCGTGCACAGCAGCAAGGTGCCGATGTAGGCCCGCACCTCGGTATCGCCCAGCACCGGCGACAGCGAGCGCTGGCGCCACAGCATGAAGTAGCGCGCAAAGCTGATGCCCGACAGGCCCATGAACAGCACCGCCGCCCATTCCAGATGCGGCGCGTTCCAGTAGCCAAAGCTCTGGTCGTGCGACGACATGCCGCCGAGACCCACCGTGGTGCACATGTGCATGAAGGCGTCCGACCACGTCATGCCGCCCGCGCGATAGGCCAGAAAGCAGCCCAGCGACAGCACGAAGTACACGCCCCACAAGCCGCGCGCGGTTTCGGCCAGGCGCGGCGTCAGGCGCTGCTCTTTCATCGGGCCGGGCATCTCGGCCTTGTAGAGCTGTGCGCCGCCGAGACCCAGAAACGGCAAGATGGCCACGGCCAGCAGCATGATGCCGAGGCCGCCGATCAGCTGCAGAAAGCAGCGCCAGATGTTGACCGAAGGCGCCAGCAAATCCAGCCCTGCCAGCGCCGTGGCACCCGTGGCCGTCAGCCCGCTGACGGCTTCGAAATACGCATCGGTGAAGCTGATGCCCTGCACCGTGAACAACAGCGGCAGCGAGGCATAGGCCGGCATCACCACCCACACCAGCGTGACCAGCAAGAAGCCGTCACGCACCGTCAGTTCGCGGTGTGCGTGCCGCGTGCGCACCCAAAGCCAGCCGCCGGTGGCTAGCGTGAACAGAAAGCACCAGCCCCACACCCGCACGTGGTCGCCGCCTTCGCCAAACCAGTCCCACGCCATGGGCACGAAAAAGGCAAACGAGAAGCCCATGACGACCCATGACAGCACGAGGAAGGCAGCGTCGAAGCGCTTCATGGCGCCACCCCCAACGGCCGCGGAGCAGGCGATGCCGGACCGCCGTGGCCGGGCTTGCACCGGACACCAGCGTTGTCCCCCCGGGGGGAAGGCGCCGCAGGCGACTCAGGGCGGGTCATAAGAATGTTGCACGGACCTGGAACAACTTCTCCACCTCGCGCACCATGCGCTTGTGCGGCAGGAAGATGATCACGTGGTCGCCTGTCTCGATCACCGTGTCGTGCGTCGGCACCACGGTGCGCGCGCCTTCGCCTTCGCCGCGCACGATGGCGCCGATGCGCGCACCCGCCGGCAGCTTGATCTGCTCGATGGGCCGGCCGACCAGGTGGCTGGTCTTGGCGTCGCCGTGCGCCACGCCCTCCAGCGCCTCGGCCGTGCCGCCGCGCAGGCTGTGCACGGCCGCCACGGCACCGCGCCGCACGTGCATCAGCAGCTCGCCAATCACCGCATGCGCGGGCGAAATGGCGATGTCGATGGTGCTGCCCTGCAGCATGTCGGCATAGGCGCGGCGGTTGATGAGCGCGATGACGCGCCGCGCGCCGAGCCGCTTGGCCAGCATGGCCGCCAGGATGTTGTCCTCGTCGTCGCTGGTGACGGCGATGAACAAGTCCATGTCGGCCACGTTCTCGTCAACCAGCAGTTCCTCGTCGGTGCCGTCGCCCTGCAGCACCAGCATCTCGGACGGCAGTTCGGACGCCAGGTAATCGCAGCGCTTGCGGTTGGCCTCGATGATCTTCACCGAGCACTGACCGACCAGGCCGCGCGCCAGCCGTAGGCCGACCTTGCCGCCGCCGGCGATCATCATGCGGCGCACCGGGCGGTCCGGGTTGCCGATGGCGTGCAGCGCGCGGCGCACGCTTTCCTTGCCCGTCAGCACGAACACCTCGTCGCCGGCACGCACGCGCGTCTCGGCCTGCACCGGCAGTTCTTCATCGCCCCGGTAAATGGCGACGATGCGCATCGGCACGTCGGCCTTGTGGGCGCGGAACTCGGCAATGCTGTGGTCGGCCAGGTAGCTGCCGGCCGACACGCGCACCACCACCAGGTGCGCCTGGCTTTGCGAGAACTTCACCACCTGCAGCGCCTCGGGGTAGTCGATCAGCTGGTGGATGGTGCGCGTGACCGATTCCTCGGGGCAGATCACGTAGTCGACCGAGAAGCCGTCCTTGTCCAGCAGCTTGTCGCCCTGGCTGAACTCGGGCGAGCGCAGGCGCGCGATGGTGGTCGGGATGCCGAACACGTCGTGCGCGATCTTGCAGGCCACCAGGTTGGTTTCATCGAGCGGCGTGCAGGCGATGAACAGGTCGCAATCGTCGGCGCCCGCGGCGCGCAATATCGATGGCTGCACGCCGTTGCCGGCGACGCCGCGCAGGTCGAGCCGGTCTTCCAGCGCGCGCAGGCGCTCGGGGTCGGGGTCGACCACGGTGATGTCGTTGGCCTCGGACACCAGCGTCTCGGCCACGCTCTCGCCCACGCGGCCGGCGCCGAGGATGATGATCCTCATGCGGCGCTCCCGGTACCACGCAGCGGTCGTTGCGGTTTCTTGCGCATCACCATGATCACTCTTGTTTTAATAGCTGCTCGCGCTTGCTGGGAAAGCGCTGGCGGCCAAAATCGTTCAAAGGAGGGTGCCATCGACATAAAACCAGCGCGCCACGCCATCGGCGCCATTCTCGCGCACGAAGCAGCTCTGTTCATGCAGGCGCGTGGCGCGGCCGTGCAGGCGCGAGCGGGCGACGAATTCGACCTCGGCATGCGCGTCGTCCAGCCGCCGGTGCGCGCGCACCTCCAGGCCCAGCCACTGAGTTCCAGTGTCGAAGTCGAGCGTGGCGGGTCGCTTGGAAGGGTGCCAGGTCGCGAGCAGGTATTCGGCCCGCTCACACACGAAGGCGCTGTAGCGCGAGCGCATCAGGCTTTCGGCATCGGGCGCTGGCGTGTCGCTGAAGTGGTCGATGTAGCGGCCGCAGCAGGCGGCCCAGTCCAGCGGCCGGCGCCTGGCATCCAGCCGGCCACAGGGGCAGGCAGCGGCGGCGGGTGTCATGGCGCGGCTTACTTTGCGCGCCGCGCGCGGTGCGCCTCGTAGCTCTCGACCGGCGCGCCTTGCTTCGCCCATTCGGTGAAGCCGCCATCGATGTGCGCCACGTTGGTCATGCCCATGTCCTGCAGTGCCTTGGCGGCCAGCGCGCTGCGCCAGCCGCCGCCGCAAAACAGCACGTACTGCTTGCCCGCGTCACCGAACACCGGCTTGTAATAGGGCGAATCGGGATCGACCCAGAATTCCAGCATGCCGCGCGGCGCGTTGATGGCGCCGGGCAGCGTGCCTTCGCGCTCCAGCTCGCGCGCATCGCGGATGTCGACCAACTGCAGCGCCGGGTCGTCCAGCCGCTGGCGCACTTGATCGACGTTGTATGTCGTGACCTGCGCCATCGCCTCGTCGACCAGCGCGCGAAAACCTTTGGTGATGGGCATGGTGGGGCTCCTTACAGCGCGCGGGTGATGATGATCTTCTGCACATCGCTGGTGCCTTCGTAGATCTGGCACACGCGCACGTCGCGGTAGATGCGCTCGACGGGGAAGTCGCTCACATAACCATAGCCGCCCAGCGTCTGGATGGCGGCGCTGCACACGGCCTCGGCCGTTTCGGTGGCGAACAGCTTGGCCATGGCGGCTTCTTTCAGGCACGGCAGGCCGGCATCGCGCAGGCTGGCGGCGTGCCAGATCAACTGGCGTGCTGCTTCCAACCTCGTAGCGCAGTCGGCAAGGCGGAAGCCCACCGCCTGGTGGTTGAAGATGGCGGTGCCAAAGCTCTCGCGCTCCTTGGCGTACTGAATGGCCACTTCAAGCGCGCTGCGCGCCATGCCCACGCTTTGCGCCGCGATGCCGATGCGGCCGCCTTCCAGCGCACTCAGCGCGATCTTGTAGCCCTCGCCCTCTTCGCCGATCAGGTTCTCGGCCGGCACACGGCAGTTTTCCAGGTTGATCTGCGCCGTGTCGCTGCTGTGCTGGCCCAGCTTGTCTTCGATGCGCGCCACCACCCAGCCGTGGTTGCCCAGGCGGTGCGTGGGCACGATGAAGGCGCTCATGCCCTTCTTGCCGGCCGCCTTGTCGGTGACCGCAATCACCACCGCCGCATGCCCGTTCTTGCCGCTGGTGATGAATTGCTTGACGCCGTTCAGCACGTACTCATCGCCGTCTTTCACCGCCGTGGTGCGCAGGCTCGACGCATCGCTGCCCACGTGCGGCTCGGTGAGCGCGAAGGCGCCCAGCATCTCGCCGCGCGCGGCGGGCGCCAGCCACTTCTGCTTTTGCGCCTCGGTGCCGTACTTCATCAAGATGGCGTTGTACGGGCAGTTGGTGACGCTGATCGGCGTGCTGGTGCCGCCGTCGCCGGCGGCAACTTCCTCCAGCACCAGCGCCAGCGTGACGTAGTCCAGGCCCGCGCCGCCGTATTCCTCGGGCACGCAGATGCCGTAGGCGCCGAGTTCGGCCAGGCCCTTGTGCGCGGCTTCGGGGAAGGCATGTTCCTTGTCCCACTGCGCGGCGTGCGGCCACAGTTGCTCTTGCGCAAAGCTGCGCACGGCGTCGCGGATCATTTCCTGGTCTTGGGTCAGCAGCATGAGGTCACCATGTGTCGAAGCGTTGTCCGTCGTATTGAATGTAGGCGCCGCGGTCGGCCGGCGTCAGCGCGGCCATCACGCGGCGCAGCCCGCTGGCGCTGGCCTCGGGCGTCACCGGCGCGGCGCC
>JAGOVZ010000099.1 GCA_018060485.1 Ottowia sp.
TCGCGCTTGCCAGACAAGCGCCAGCGCCGCTTTTCTTCCAGATCAATGCGCTGCGGACAGGGCGCGAAAGGCCATCAGCAGCCCGATCAGCACCGGCTGGTGAAGCATGTAGTAGCTGAGGCTCCAGCGCCCCAGCAGCGCCAACGCGCGCTCGGCCGCGCCCGCCGTGCGCACCGCGCGCGACGTGCGGCGCTGCCACCACCATTGCGCCGCGCCCGCGCCCCACAGCATCACGCCCAGCCACGGCAGCAGCGGCACCCAATCCTCGGTCGGCGGTTTTTCGGTGACCACGCCGAGCCAGTTCCACCACCGGCTTTGCAAGGCGGCGCCCAGCGCGGGTGAGCCGTGCGATTGCAGCAGCGCGCTCAAAAGCGGCGCTGCCAGCACCGCCCCCAAGCCCAGCACCCAGGGCGTGGCGCCGCGCAGCCAGCCGCGCACCAGCAGCCAGCGCACCGTCAGCAGCATCAGCGCCATGCCGTGCAGCACGCCAAAGCTGATCCAGCTGTGCGGAAACATCCACCACGAGCCCAGCGATACCAGCGCCGCGCAGCCCACCACCTGCGCCCAGCGACGCCAGAAGCGCGGCCAGCTCTGGCCTTGCAGCACGGCGATGGCCTGCCCGGCGCCGGCGCACAGCAAAAACAGGCTGACGATGCCGGTGCGCTGCCAGGTCCAGAACGGGTCTTCATAGAAGTTCTGCCGCGTGTAGCCAAAGTGCTGCAGGTCGAAGCAGAAGTGGTAGGCGGTCATCCACAGCATGGCCGCGCCGCGCAGGGCGTCGATGCCGGCAAAACGCGTGGCTGAAGTGGCCATGTCGGACAAGTGCGCACAGGGGCCGCCGACGGGCGGCGCATGACGCTGTAGGAAGAAGACGAAAGCGGCGATCTTAGCCATCGCCAGGGCGCCCGCGCCGCTAGGATGGGCCGATCCGTTGAACCCTGGCGCGCCAGGCCGCCGCCTTTGACCGAGCCCGACGTCCGAGCGTGCCCGAGCGCCCGCGATGGGCCGCAGTGACCCGAGATGACCGCTTCCGATTCCACGCCGCCGCACCGTCGCCCTCTTTTGCACTGGGTGCTGGGCCTTGTCGCCGCGCTTTTGGTGGCCACGGCCGCCGCGCTGGCCTGGTTGACCTGGAACGACTGGAACCGCTCGCGCGGCTGGGTGTCCGAAAAAGTCTCGCAGGCCATCGGCCGCGATTTCGCCATTCGCGGCCCGCTCGACCTCGACTGGCAGTGGCCGCAGCAGATGGAAAGCGGCTGGCGGCGCTGGATTCCCACCCCGGTGGTGACGGCGCACGACGTGCTGATCGGCAACCCGCCCGACTTTGCCGCCAAGGGCCCGCACTTTGCGCACCTGGCCCGCGCCACCGCCGACATTGCGCTGCTGCCGCTGCTGGCGCGGCGCATCGAGATCCGCAGCGTGGCGCTGACCGAGCCCGACGTGCGGCTGGAGCGCCTGGCCGAAAAGAACAACAACTGGACCTTCGACTTGCGCCGCGAACCCGGCGCCGAGCCGCGCTGGAGCGTCAGCCTGGGCCGCCTGCTGCTCTCAAAGGGCGAGCTGGGCTACGACGACGCGCTGCGCAAGCTCAGCGTGTCGGGCACCGTCGACACCCTGCCCGCCGACCAGACCGAAGACGGCCGCTACGGCATCGGCTTCGACTTTTCCGGCTGGCAGGGCAAGGCCGAAGTGCGCGGCAGCGGCAAGGCCGGGCAACTGCTGTCGCTGCGCGAGGAACAACTCGACTACCCGCTCAAGCTCGACGCGCGCGCTGGCCGCCTGGGCGCCACGGCCGAGGGCACCATCGCCAACCCGCGCCAACTGTCGGGCGTGGATTTGCAGGTCAACCTCAAGGGCGGCAGCCTGGCCGATCTGTTTCCGCTCACCGGCATCGTGTTGCCCGATACGCCGCCCTTCCAGACCCGCGGCCAACTGGTCGGCACGCTCAAGCCCGATGGCGCCGTGTGGCAATACCAGGGCTTCACCGGCACGGTCGGCAAAAGCGATCTGGCGGGCGACGTGACCTACACGTCGGCCAAGCCGCGCCCGATATTGAAGGGCTCGATGAAGTCCAAGCTGCTGCGGCTCGAAGACCTGGGGCCGGTGGTCGGCGCCAAGTCGAACAACCCCGACAAGAAGCAGCGTGCCGGCAAGGTGCTGCCCGACGACCCCTTCGACACCAGCCGCTGGGACAAGATGGACCTGGACCTGCAGTACACCGGCCAGCGCATCGAACGCCCGCAGGCCGTGCCGCTCGACAGCCTGCGCGCGCATGCCGTGATGGACAACGCCCAGCTCAAGCTGGCGCCGCTCGACTTTGGCATCGCCAAGGGCCGTTTCACCACGCAGGTGCTGCTGAATTCGCGCACCAAGCCGATGCAGGTGTCGCTGCGCGGCGACGTGAAGAATCTGCAGTTGTCGGCGCTGTTTCCCAAGATCGAGCTGATGAAGAAAAGCCTGGGCGATGTCGATGGCGGCATCGCGCTCGACGGGCGCGGCCAGTCCGTCGCGCAAATCCTGGCCACCGCCAATGGCCAGGCCAAGCTCTACGTGCGCGACGGCGTGATGAGCCAGCAACTGCTTGACCTGGCCGGGCTCAACCTCGGCAGCGTCATCGTCAGCAAGCTGTTCGGACAGGACAAGGAAGTGCGCCTGCGCTGCGCCATTGCCGACGTGCCGGTGCGCAATGGCGTGGCTTACATGCAAAACGTGAAGGTCAACACCGACGACGCGCTGATCGAGATCGACGGCACGGCCGACATGCGGCAGGAGATGTTCGACATCGACGTCAACCCCAAGGCCTACAGCCTCAAGTTCTTCTCGCTGCGCACGCCGCTGGAAGTGCGCGGGCCGTTCATCAAGCCGCACGTGGGCGTCAAGCCCGGCCCGCTGATCGTGCGCGCGGCCGCCGCCGTGGCCGCGCTGGCGGCCGCACCGGGCGCGCTGGTGCTGGTGCCCATCACGGTGCCGGGCGCGGCGGACAACGAAAGCTGCGGCCCGCTGCTGGCCAAGGCCACGCGCGACCCGAAGGCGGGCGCGCCAGCGGCGGTGGCGTCGGACGCAGCGCCCGCGGCGCGGCGCCAAGCGCCAGCCCAGCTGCCGGCGGCGGGCGAATTCTCGGGCGGCGATCCGCGGCGTTGACACCGCGCTGGCCTCCGTGGGAGCGGGCTTGCCCGCGATGGGCGACGGTTGAACAACGTGCTTTCATCGCGGGCAAGCCCGCTCCCGCAAGACGTCACGAAAGCTATCAATAAAATAGCTGCTCGCGCTTGCCGGACAAGCGCCCAAGCCCTGTTTGACCGATAATCTGCCCATGCCCCTGCCCCACCAGCTTGAACTGCTCAGCCCCGCGCGCGATGCGGACATCGGCATCGAAGCCATCAACCACGGCGCCGACGCCGTCTACATTGGCGGCCCCGGTTTCGGCGCCCGTGCCAGCGCCGGCAACGCGCTGGCCGACATCGAGCGGCTGGCGCGCCACGCGCACCGCTTTGACGCACGCATCTTCGTCACCCTCAACACCATCCTGCGCGACGACGAGCTGGAGCCTGCGCGCCAGCTCGCCTGGCAGCTGTACGAGGCCGGCGCCGACGCGCTCATCATCCAGGACATGGGCCTGCTGCAGCTCGACTTGCCGCCCATGCAGCTGCACGCCAGCACGCAGACCGACATCCGCACGCCGGAAAAGGCGCGCTTTCTGCAAGACGCCGGCCTGTCGCAAATCGTGCTGGCGCGCGAGCTGGATCTGGGCGAAATCTCCGCCATCCGCGATGCGCTGGACGCCGAGCGCTGCAGCATCGAATTCTTCATCCACGGCGCGCTGTGCGTGGCCTACAGCGGCCAGTGCTACATCAGCCACGCCCACACCGGGCGCAGCGCCAACCGGGGCGATTGCTCGCAGGCTTGCCGCCTGCCCTATCAGGTGCTCGACGCGCAAGGCCGCTTCGTCGCGCACGACGCGCACGTGCTGAGCATGAAAGACAACAACCAGAGCCTGAACCTGGCGCCGCTCATCGACGCCGGCGTGCGCAGCTTCAAGATCGAAGGGCGCTACAAGGACATGGGCTACGTGAAGAACATCACCGCCCACTACCGGCGCCTGTTCGACGAGATTCTGGACGCGCGGCCCGAACTGGCGCGCGCTTCGTCGGGCCGCTGCAGCTTCACTTTCGCGCCTGATCCGAACCAGAACTTCAACCGCGAATTCACCGACTATTTCATCAACGGTCGGCAGGGCGACATCGGCGCCTTCGACACGCCCAAGAACCCCGGCCAGCCGATCGGCTTTGTCACCCGCGTCGCCGCCGACCACTTCGAGCTGATGGCCGACGACGCGGCGCTCGCGCTGCACAACGGCGACGGCCTGTGCTACTGGGATGCGCAAAAAGAGCTGGTCGGCGCGCAGACCAACCGCGTCGAGCCCTTGAGCGGCGGCGCCTGGCGCGTGTGGCCCAAGGACCCGATGGCGCAACTGCATGACCTGCGCAAGGGCACGGTCATCAACCGCAACCGCAGCATGGACTGGGTGCGCACGCTGGAGAAAAAGTCCGCCGACCGCCGCATCGGCGTGTGGCTGAAGCTGTCTGAAACCGCAGATGGTTTGCAGCTGGCCGCCACCGATGAAGATGGAAATACGGCCGCAGCGCAAGTCCAGCTTGCGCAAGCAGCTCCCAAAGACATAGCGACCAACGATTTGAAGTTGCGCGAATCACTGGCCAAGCTGGGCGAAACGGTGTTCACGCCGATCGACATCGCGCTTGATCTGCCGCGCCCCTGGTTCGTGCCCGCCAGCGTGGCCAACGCACTGCGGCGGGGCGCCATCGCCGCGCTCGAAGCCGCCCGCGCCGCCGCCTGGCAGCGCCTGCCGCGCGCGGTGCCCATCGACCCGCCCGCACCCTACCCCGAGGATTCGCTCACCTATCTCGCCAACGTGTTCAACCACGCCGCGCGCGACTTCTACGCCCGGCACGGCGTGAAGGTGATCGACGCCGCCTACGAAAGCCACGAGGAAGAAGGCGAAGTCAGCCTGATGATCACCAAGCACTGCGTGCGCTTTTCGCTCAGCCTGTGCCCCAAGCAGGCCAAGGGCGTGATCGGTGTGAAGGGCACGGTGAAGGCCGAACCGCTGCAACTGGTCAACGGCAAGGAAAAGCTCACCCTGCGCTTCGACTGCAAGCCCTGCGAGATGCACGTGGTCGGCAAGATCAAGCGCGGCGTGATGCAAGCCGGTGCGCGCGAGGCGGCCGAGCAGGCGCTGACGTTCTACCGCGCGCAGCCGGTGCCGGCCATGTTTTCTGATTGAAATCAGCCTCCAGTCGCCGTATATACTGCGCAAGCAGCTATCTTTTCAATAGTATCGAGGCCGACACCCATGAAAATCCTGCTCCCCGTCGACGGCACCGAACTGTCGCTGCACGAGACGCGCTTCGCCCTGCAGTTGCTGCGCGAGGGCCTCAAAGCCAGCTTCGTGCTGGCCAACGTTCAGGAGCCGGCCAGCTTCTACGAGATGGTCACCGCCGATTCGCCCGAACTGATCGAGGGCGCGGCGCTGGAGGCCGGCGAAGACCTGATGGAGCCTTCAGCGCGCTTGCTGCGCGAGGCCGGAGTACCCTTCGAAACCGCCGTGGTGCAGGGCGACCCGGCCCAGTCCATGCTGGATCTGATCGAGGAACACCGCTGCGACATGGTGGTGATGGGCAGCCGCGCGCTCGGACCCGTGCGCCGCTGGCTGGAGGGTGGATCGACCTCGCAACGGCTGGTGCAAAGCTCGCCGGTGCCGGTGCTGCTGGTCACGCCGCCAGCCAGCGACGAGACTTGATTTTTTGGTCATCCCGTTATCCAGTCCTCGCCCGATCAGCGCCGGCAGCTATTGATCGGGTAGCAAAACACCGCAGCATTCCGCTCGGGTTTTCGCGGGGCGGTCATCGGCACGCACTTCAGTGTGCGCAACGATGACCTCACCCGAAACTGCCGGACCCGACTTGCCCTTCCCGCCCTCTTCCGACTGGCACCTGCGCCCCGCCGCCGAGGTGCTGCAAGCCCAGCAAACCGATGCCGCCAGAGGCCTGAGCGCCGAAGAAGCCGCGCGCCGCCTGCAAGAACACGGCACCAACGAACTGGCGACGCAGCAAGCGCGCCCCTGGCCGAAGCTGCTGCTGGACCAGTTCACCGACTTCATGATCCTGGTGCTGCTGGCGGCGCAATGGTGTCGGGGCTGCTGCGCCAATGGGTCGATACCGTCGTCATCGTCGTCATCGTGGTGTTGAACGCGGTGATCGGCTTCACGCAGGCGCGGCGGGCCGACCAGGCGATTGCGGCGCTGCGCCAGCTGGCCGCCGCGCAGGCGCAGGTACTGCGGGGTGGCCAGCCGCAGCCCGTGCCCGCCGCCGACCTGGTGCCGGGCGACATCGTGCTGCTGGAGGCGGGCAACCAGATTCCGGCCGACCTGCGGCTGCTGGAGGCGGCGCAGCTCAAGGTCGATGAGTCGACGCTGACGGGCGAATCGGTCACCGTCGAGAAACGCACCGAAGCCCTGGTCGGCGACAAGCTGGCGCTGGGCGACCGCAGCAACCTGGGCTTCAAGGGCACCACGGTGACCCACGGCCGCGCGCGGCGTGGCGGTGGCCACCGGCATGGGCACCGAGCTGGGCAAGGTGGCCGGCCTGCTGAACGACGCCATGGACCGCGGCACGCCGCTGCAATTGCGGCTGGCGCGCTTTTCAAAGCAGTTGTCGCTGATCGTGCTGCTGATCTGCGCGGCGTTGTTCGGCTTTGGCCAACTGCGCGGCGAGCCGGCCATGGTGATGCTGCTCACCGCCATCAGCCTGGCCGTGGCGGCCATCCCCGAGGCCCTGCCCGCCGTGGTCACCGTGCTGCTGGCCGTGGGCGCGCGCCGCATGGCGGACTTCAACGCGCTGATCCGCCGCCTGCCGGCCGTGGAAACGCTGGGCTCGGTCAGCGTGATCTGCTCCGACAAGACCGGCACCCTGACGCAGAACCGCATGCACGCCGAGCTGGCGCTGGCCGCCGGCCAACCCTGGCACCCGGCGGCGGCTGAAGCCGAACAGACCGCGCCCAGCGCCACGCACCTGCAACTGCTGCGCGCGTGTACGCCCGGGTCGATCCGGCGCAGAAGATCCGCATCGTGCAGGCGCTGCAGTCGCACGGCCAGGTCGTCGCCATGACGGGCGACGGCGTGAACGACGCGCCGGCACTGAAGGCCGCCGACATCGGCGTAGCCATGGGCAAGGGCGGCACCGACGTGGCGCGCGAGGCCTCGTCCCTGGTGCTGCTGGACGACAACTTCGCCACCATCGTGGCGGCGGTGCGCGAGGGCCGGCGCATCTACGACAACATCCGCAAGTTTGTGCGCTACGCCATGACGGGCAATTCGGCCGAGGTGCTGACGCTGGCCGCCGCGCCGCTGTTCGGCCTGCCCATGCCGCTGCTGCCCATCCACATCCTGTGGGTCAACCTGGTGACGGATGGCCTGCCCGGCCTGGCGCTGGCGGCCGAGCCGGCCGAGCGCGGCATCATGCGCCGCCCGCCGCGCGTGCCGCAGGAAAGCCTGTTCGCCCACGGCTTGGGCTGGCAGATTCTGCTGGGCGGCGGCCTGCTGGCGGCGCTGTGCCTGGGGCTGCAGCACTGGGCCATCGGCACCGGCGACACGCATTGGCAAACCATGGTGTTCACCGTGCTCACGCTGGGGCAAATGGCGCTGGGGCTGGCCATCCGATCGGACACCGATTCGCTGTTCACCTTGGGGCTGATGAGCAACAAGCCGCTGCTGGGCGCGGTGCTGCTGACCTTTGCGCTGCAAATGGCGACCATCTACGTGCCCTGGCTCAACCCGATCTTCAAGACCCAACCGCTGGCCGCGTGGGAGCTGGGCCTGTGCGTGGCGCTGGCGGCGCTGGTGTTCGTCGCCGTCGAGCTGGAGAAAGCCTGGCGGCGCCAGCGCATGCGCGCCGGGGCACGGCCCGCATGATGGCCGGCCTGCACCCCGGCCTGGTCTTTCTGGCCGGGCTGGCCGTGGTCATCCTGGGCGCCGAGTTGCTGCTGAAAAGCTGACGAGTATGTGCTGGCGCCTACCTTGCGAGCCGCTTTGTGGGAGCGGGCTTGCCCGCTATGGGGCGCATGGTTGGGCGGTGGCGCCCATCGCGGCCAAGGCCGCTCCTACAAAAATGCCGGTCCTTGAAAACCGCAGGGAATTGATGCGTGCGCTCCGGCCCCGCAGGACCGGCCGCTCATCCGATGCCCAGCGCCCGCAACGCCGCGGCCGTGGCGGCCGCCATCACGATCACCAGCAGAAAGGGCGCACGCAGCATCAGCGCGACCACGGCAGCCACCAGACCGGCGGCGCGCGCATCCAGCCTGACGGCGCCACCGGCATCGAAGGTCTGCACCGCCACCAGCGCCGCCAGCAGGGCCACCGGCAAGGCGGCCATCACGCGGTTCACCCACGGCCCGCTCAGCCAGCGCTGCGGCACCAGATAGCCGGCCAGCTTGGTCAGCCAGGCCAGCACGCCGGCGGCCAGAACGGCAGTCCACAGGCTCATGGGCGCGGCTCCACGGATGTCAGCTCGTCGCCTTCGTCTGTGGACGCCGGGCCGAACCGCCCCGGCCGCGACCCCGCCAGAACGGCCACCAGCGCCGCCAGCAG
>JAGOVZ010000303.1 GCA_018060485.1 Ottowia sp.
GTAACCGCAGGTGACGGAAAAAGGGCAAGCCTGTCAGGCACTTGCGCGTGAAACACAACACAGGGGATGAATTTGTCGTGGCGCGGCGAACGCCATGCCAGACGGAGCGAACGTGCCACCCGCGCCGTTACGCCAACGCGCTGCCCACGCGCGACGAGGGCGCAAAACTATGTTTTTTATAGCTGCTCGCGCTTGCTAGTCAAGCGCTGGCGCCTGTTTTTATGACGGAATGACTTCGCTGCGCTTCAATGACGAAATGACGTCGGCTTCTGATTCATGGCGCGCAGCGCCGTCATCCAAGGCCGCAGGCCTTGGGTCATGCGCGGCCAGGCGCGTCAGCGTGCCTCGTGCCCCAGCACGTCGATGCGCGCCGGCGGCAGGTTGGCCAGCACGCGCTCGCGCGCCTGGCCGACCAGCCCCGCAGTCTGCCAGGCCGACGGCCCACGCATGGCGTAAGTGAACTGCAGCAGCCGCCCGTGCGGCGCCAGCACCGCCGCGCCGGCGTGCAGGATGCGCTGGCGCACGGCTGGCGGGATCGACAGCAGCGGCAGCCCCGACACGATGCAGTGCACCGGCAGCGGCGCGCCGTCGCCGCCCCGCGGCCAGTCGGCCGACTGCACCAGCCGCGCCAGCTCGGCGGCGTCGCCATGCACCACGTGCACGTGGGCAAAGCGCCGCTGCAGGTGCGCCGCCAGCGCGGCCGATTGCTCGATCACCACCAGCCGCTCCGGCGCCACGCCGCGCGCCAACAGTGCGGCGGTGATGACGCCGGTGCCGCCGCCGAGTTCCACCACCAGGCCCGGCGCGGCTGGATCGACCCACGACGCCATGCGTGCCGCCAGCCGCGGCGACGAGGCGCAGATCGCCCCCACGGTGCCCGGCTGCGCCACCAGCTCGCGCAGGAACAGCGATTTCGGCGAGCGCTTGACCGCCAGATAGACGACGCGACGCACGCGCTCGACGCTGGCGCGCGCCGCGCGCACCGCCAACGCCGGCCCGGCCACGTCCGGCCGGCCACGCCGCACGCCGCGCGCCGCCAGTGCGGGCGCGACGGGGTTGCGGGAAACGCGGGGCTTGTTCAAGCGCATGGGTGAATCGGGGACAGCAGCGAAAAAACGAAAGGCGACAGCTTATACCGCGCCTGACCAAAGATGTAACAACGCGCGCCGCGTTCAGCCGCCGCTGGCGCGCAGCCGCTCGATGAGACCATTCAATTCATCGAGCGAGCCGAACTGGATCGCCACCTCGCCCGCCTGCGCGCCGCGCGCACGCTTCTTGACGCGCACCTCGACCTGCGCGGTGAGCAGATCGGACAGCTCTTCTTCCACCCGCCGCACGTCGCCCGACTTGTCGGCGCCGGCCGCGGGCTTGCGCGGCGCGGTCAGGTTGAATTCGGCGCTCAGCTTCTTGACCAGCGATTCGGCCTCGCGCACGCTGAGCTTTTTCGCGCTGACCTGATTGGCCGCCGTGATCTGCGCCGCGCCATCGAGCGCCAGCAGCGCGCGCGCATGGCCCATGTCGATGTCGCCGGCCATCAGCATGGTTTGCACCGGCTCGGTCAGGTTGAGCAGGCGCAGCAGGTTGCTGGCGGCTGAGCGGCTTTTGCCGACGGCCTGCGCGGCCTGCTCGTGCGTCAGGCCAAAGTCGGCCGTCAGGCGGCGGATGCCCTGCGCTTCTTCCAGCGGGTTCAGGTCTTCGCGCTGGATGTTCTCGATCAGCGCCATGGCGGCGGCGGCTTCGTCGGGCACCTCGCGCAGCAGCACCGGCACCTCGGTCAGGCCGGCCAGCTTGGCGGCGCGAAAGCGGCGCTCGCCGGCGATGATTTCGTAGTTTGCTGCAAAATCAGTAGCTGCTCGCGCTTGCCCCGCCTGCGCTGAGGCCGCTTTTGACTGCAAACGCCGCACCAGGATCGGCTGCATGATGCCCTGCGCCTTGATCGACTCGGCCAGCTCGTACAGCGCGCCCTCGTCCATGCGCGTGCGCGGCTGGTACTGGCCGGGCGCCATGGCGTCCAGCGCCAGCATCATCGGCGTGCCGGCCGGCGTGGCGGCATCGCCCTCGCCAGAGGAGGCCAGCGTGGGCCCCAGCAGCGCGTCGAGGCCGCGGCCGAGGCCTTTGGGTTTCTTGGTGACCATGGGTGTCCTGTGTCTGTCGCCGCGGTCCTTGAGCAGCGCGGGGCGAAACGGGGATTATCGAAGCATGCGGCGGGCGTGGCCGTTCAGACCTCGTCGTCGTGGTAACCGGATTCGCGCTGGTGGCGGATGCGCAGGACCCAGATGCGCTGGCGGGCCACATCCAGGTGATAGCGCGCGAGGTAGCCGCTGTGACCGCGGCTGATGATCAGTTCGCGCAACCCACCGCCGACTGGCCGCCCGATGCCAGGCTGGCGCATGAGCACTCGCAGGCCATCCAGCAAGAAGGCCAACAGTTGCATCGCACGCGGATCGCCGCTGTCCCACAGAAACTGCTCTAACCGCACCAGATCCTGTTGTGCTTCGGGCGTCAGAATCAGTTCAATCTCGTCGGGTCTCATCGCGCAAGCGGCTTGGGTTCAAGCGGTGCGGGGCGTGGCGCACGGCCTGCGCGAAACTCCGCCATCTGCGCGAAGTAGGCCT
>JAGOVZ010000100.1 GCA_018060485.1 Ottowia sp.
CCTGGCCCAGCTCGCGCGTGCCGGCCGCGCCTTCGTAGAAGTTGCCGTCGCGGTCGGTGACCATGGCGACGACGCCGGGTACGCCGCCGTGGCGCTGGGTGGTCTGGGTGAGCAGCGCGTCCAGCGCGGTCGCGGTGGGGCCTTGGGGCATGTCGATGTCTCCTGTTTTTGGGTGGGTGGTTGAGCGTGGTCAGGCCAACGCCGTGCGCGGCCTGCGTGACGCGTCTTCACTCTAGGCGGGGCGTGGCCCAGCGTTGTCTGAAACTGGCAAGGCGGTGTCTCTGCATGGCAGGAATTGAGGCTGCGGCAAGCCGACACCGGCTTACGAGCCGGCACGGTCAAGCCTTTCCGGGCGAACGATAGAACGCTGCCGGCGCGCGCGCCGAACGCGGCCGGCAGAGCGGAGGGGCTGTGGCGCGTCTTAGCGCTCGGCACTTGGGTCATGGCCCTGTTCAGGACTTCTTGGCGGCGCACGAGCGCGCCCACAGCAACATGGAACAAGCCCTTGGGGTAGCTCGACGAGCGAACACCTCAAAGGGTGTGAGGGACAAGCGCTGACAGCGCGATTTGTCGTGACTTCTGGTGCCTTAAAGCAACCAAAAAATGTCTGTTCGATAACCGACAATCGATGTGCTGGATGGCCAACGTCCTAGCGAACGGCTTTTTGCGACTTTTTTCACTGTCGGCTGACCAAGATGCGGAGCCTTGTTCAACACCCTGTGCGATGCTCGGGATGTTTTTTTGGCGGCGCAGTCGGTGCCAGGGTCACTTGTGTGGGCGAGGCGATGTTGCGTTCCAGGAACCGCCAGTTGTTCACACTTACATGGCCATAGGTGCGACGCGCCGATCTTGTCGCTGTCGCCCCAGTTTCATGGATACCCGTTTTACCGATCAGCATCGAGAGTCAAGTGTCTCGTCCAGCGCGCCTGGCATGCCGCTGACGGCGTTGTCCGCCCGGGCCGAGCGGCAGTTTGCAACGTGGGCGGACTTTCTCGCCAGTGGCATGGAGGCGACGGGTTTTCATCTGCCGTCGACCGACCCCTCCACTCAGGACGCATTGCTGTGGCAGATCCGCACCTCGGTGTTCTGGCCAGCGTGGGTTGCACTCGATGAAGGCGCGCCGGGGTCCAGACTGGCGCAGTTGGCGGACGGGCGGCAGACGCTTTCCGATGCGCGCGAGGGGGCCGAGCGTGTGGCGCGCGCGCGCGCCGCCTTGCCGTACGGGACGGATGGGTTGGATCTTGAAGAGCGCGTGCTTCACTTTCTGTATCTGAGGGATGGCGCCCGTTTGCAACCGCTGTGCGACCGCCACAGTCGGCTGCTGTACCGCTATCCGTTGGTGGAAGCGCTGGGTGCGAACGAGGATCAGGCGGCACAGCTGGTGCAATCGCTGCAGCGTCGACGTTGTCTCGAAGCCGACGCACCGATTGACCGTACGCGGCATTGCCGTCAGTGCAGCGGCGCCCATCCGCACTACTTCGACGTCTGTCCACATTGCAGGAGCATTCAGATCGAGCGCGCGATGGCGCTGCACTGCTTTACCTGTGGGCACGTGGCGCCGCAGGCGGACTTTCAGCAGGAGAGCGCGCTGGTCTGCCCGCAGTGCCATGCGCGGCTGCGCCACATCGGTGTGGACTATGACCGACCACTCGTGCAGTACGCCTGCGCGGATTGCCATCACGTTTTCATAGAGACATCGGTGCTCACGCGCTGTCTGGACTGCGATGCCGTCGCGGCACCCGATGCGCTGGATGTTCGAGTCGTCGCGCCATTGCGGCTGGCGGCGCGCGCGCGCGCGATGCTGAGGCAAAACCTGCAGGACGACCTGGACAGTGACCCGCTGACGAGCGGGTATGTGCCGATCGGGCAGTTTCGTCGGATGCTGGATTGGGTGCTGGCGGCCGGCCGGAGTGCGCGATCGCAGACCTTTACGCTGGTCCGGGTGGCGACGGAGCTCGTCGATCAACGACCGCCGGTGCTGGACGGCGAGCACCGACAGCGGATCGTGGATGAACTCGCCGGGCGCATCCGTGAACTGTTGGACGACGCCGATCTTTGCGCGCGCGACGCGCACGAGCATCTGTGGCTGCTGCTGCCACGCGGCGACGCCACCGCGTTGGTTCGTGAGATTCAACAACTGGTTCGCGAGGGATCCCCTGTGCGGGTGCACGTCAGCGCGCGCCGCCTTCCTGATGAACGGCGTCCGGCAATGCCTGCGGCGCAACTTATGGCGCAATGGCAGCCCGGAGAAAAGGAGGGCTGATGCTGACGCTGTTGAACCAGGTCGCCTATTCGTTCAACGTGCTGCTGGCGAGCATGAACGATCGCAGTTTGGCCGAGTTGGCGCTGAAGTTTTTCCCTTTCGTCCTGTTGCTCGAACTGCCGCTGTTTCTGTTGGTCTGTAGCGGCATTCTTCGCTACGGTCTGCGCCGGCTGAGGGAAGACCATCAGCGGGAGCAATACCCCAGCGTCTCCTGCATCATCACCTGCTATTCGGAAGGCGAGGACGTTCGCAAGACGATCGAGTCGCTGGCGCACCAGATTTACCGCGGGCCCATTCAGATCATCGCCGTGATCGACGGCGCCATCCAGAACGGGCCGACGTTGCGCGCCGCGCTGGCGGAGTCGGACCATGTCGCTCCATTGCACGATCGGGCGTTGCTGGTCTTGCCGAAATGGCAACGCGGCGGTCGCGTGTCCTCATTGAATGCGGGTTTGAAGATGGCGACCGGCCAGATCGTGATGGCGCTGGACGGCGATACCTCGTTTGACAACGACATGGTGGCCAATGCCACCCGTCACTTTGATGATCCTGACGTCGTTGCTGTCTCGGGTTGCCTGCGCGTACGCAACGCCAACGCCTCGCTGGTTGCGCGCTTGCAGGCACTGGAGTACGTGCTTTCCATAGGGGCGGGAAAGACGGGACTGTCCGAGTTCAACCTGGTGAACAACATTTCCGGCGCTTTCGGCATTTTCCGCACCCGCTTCATTCGCTTGCTGGGAGGATGGGATGCCGGCACCGCGGAGGATCTGGACATCACCTTGCGCATCAAGCAGTACTTCGGGCGCTACCCCCATCTGCGCATAGTCTTTGAACCCCATGCGGTGGGGCATACCGATGCCCCCGATACCTGGCGCGGGTTCTGGCGCCAGCGCCTGCGCTGGGACGGTGACCTGCTTTACCTGTTCCTGCGCAAGTACCGGCGCAATATCCGTCCTCGTCTGTTGGGGTGGCCCAACTTCCTGTTCACGTTGGTCAATGGCGTTTTCATGCAGGTGCTGATGCCGTTTGTCATCGTGCTCTACACCTTTGTGATGCTGTGGTATCTGCCGCTGGGTTCGGTGCTGGGGGTGCTCGCCTTGGTCTATGTGGTCTATTGGTTCTCGGTTTTGATCTTGTTCGGGCTCTACCTCATCATCGTGTCGGAGCGCCCTGGCTACGACCTCGGCTACCTGTGGTTGACGCCGCTGTTGCCGGCATTCGCCTTTGCCAATCGCGTGCACAGCACCTTCTCTCTGTTGCAGGAAGCGTCCATCAAGGCGCACTTGGATTCCTCCATGGCGCCTTGGTGGGTGCTGCGAAAGACCAAGTTTTGAAGGCGACAAGACCATGAGGCGAGTCGCTGCGGGCGTGGTCAGCGCGCTGTTTGGTTTTTTGGGCAGCGTTCAAGCGCAAGGCCTGTCGCTTTCGCAACTGGAAGCGGCGGCGCGTGAAAACGCCAGTGCAGTGCAGCTCAGAAAGGTCGAAACCCGGGCGGCGGCGGCCGAGAAGGATGCGGCGCAGGCGCTGGTCGGTGCACGGGTGATTGGTGGCGTCGGCGTCAGCGACACGCGCGAGCCCGTGACCACAGAAACTGCCCGCCAGTACCGGCGAGCTGCTGCCAGCGTAGGCGTGCGCTGGCCGTTGCTGGGCAGTCGTCTGGCCCAGCAGCGGGATGCCGACGCCGCGCAATGGCAGGAGAGCCGGGCCCGCTTGCGTGAAAGCATTGCGGCCGAGGGCGCGGTGCGCGAGTTGCGCCTGGCGATCGTTCGAGGGGCGACGGCCGGTGAACGGCTGGGCGTGGCCAATGCCTATCTGCAGGCCCAGTCGGAGCTGGAGGCGCAGTTGCAGGCGCGCCAGCGGCGTGGCGCGACGTTGACCGCGGAAGTGCTGGACCTGACGGCCTTGAGCGGCGCGGTGGACGTGGCGCGGATGCGGCAGCAGCAGGCCTTGCGCGAGACCAAGCGGGTGGTTCAACGCCTGACGGGCTACGAAGGCGACGCGAGGGTCGGCCTGCCGACCTGGCCGACCACCTGCCTGGACCCCGACCGCTTGCTCAGCGCCGATGGCCGTGGGCGCGAAGCCATGGCCGAGCTCGACGTCGCGGCCGCACAGGCGCAACTTGATCTGGTTGGTGACGGGATCGCCCAGAGCGCCGAAGCGGGCGTGCAGCTCACCCATTCGCAGAGCCGGGATTTTCCAGGCCGCAGTGGTCACAGCACCGGCGTTTCGGTGGACGTGAGCATCCCGATGCAGTGGCAGAAGGTGCGTCAGGCGCGGCGCGCGCAATGGTTGGAGCGCAAGCGTCTGGCCAGCGAGTCGGCGCAGGCCGAACGCGCGCTTCGGCAAGAAGAGATTGAGCGCGCGCTTGCTGAGCGAGCGCTGCTGCAAGCTGAACTCGATCAACAGAGGCGCCGCTTGCGTGCGGCGCAGGAGGGCTTGCGCGTGGCGCGCCTGCGCATGCCCGCACTGGATGGCGATGGCTATGCCAAGCTGTGGCTGTCGCGTCATGCGGTCTACACCGCTGCGCTGCAGCTGATCGATGTGAATGAGCGCCGTCACGTGCAGGAGATTGAACTCATGGCCCTGGGGCCGGCGTGCGAGACGCCCCCATCCGCTGAAGCGGTATCGAGCATCGATTCAGCGGTCTTGCGCGAGCTTGCGTCCGATGTGGGTGTGAAACCATCGCTCTCGGCATCGCTGCCCGCGCAGCAGGGGCGGTTGCTAGGGTGGTTTGTGTGGGACGGCGCGTCCTTGCTCAAGCGTCCGGAACGCCTGGATGGAGTTGCCTCTGGGTCGGGTCGACTGCTGCTGTCGTTCAGCGCCCGCGAGATCGAGACCCTCGACGCATCGGCATGGCGTGCACTGCGCGAACGTGCTGACGCCAGGCAATTGCGTCTGGAGCTGTTGTTGGGCGATCCCGAATGGGTGACACCGTCGGGACGCGCGGCGCTGCTCCAGCTGCTGCAAAAAGCCCAGGATTGGCCGGTGCAAGGTTTGAACCTCGACATCGAGCGCAGTCAGTTGCGCAGCACCATGACCGCGGACACCTGGCACCGCGAGGTGTTGGCGACGCTCGGTGCGGTGCGGGCCGCCGTCCCTTGGCATCTGAGTCTGACCACCCACCATCGAGACCTCGATGATGCCGAGTTCCTGGATGCGCTGAAGGCGAGCGGCGTGGACGAGGCGGTCGCCATGGTCTACACCACGCGGGAGGCCACAGCACGAGCCACGATCGAGCGCTTGCTTGCCAAGACCGCGCGCGGGCCACGCATTGCGCTCGCACAGAGTGTCGAGTCCGCGCTGCCGGCGAATGAGAGCAGTTTTTTGAAGGGACGATCGGCCTCCTTGACCATCTGGCGGAACCTGGTGACGGCGCTGTCCCCGAATCAGCGGTTCAGCGGATTGATCGTCCAATCGCTGGCCGACTATGAAAAGGCTCGTCCATGAAAATCCGTTTCGACACACCGCCTGCGCGCGCCGATCAGGCCGGCGGCCTGTCGGTGCGTTACGCCCCGGCGAAGCGCACGGTCCCGCGTTGGCGTTGGCGCCTCGTGCTGTTGCTGCTGGCCCTGACGCCCGCTTATTTCGTGATCCGTGCGCTCTCGTCCTTTTTTTGGGAGACTGCGCCGGGCCTCGTGGTCATGCAAAGCACGGTGGTGCGCGCCGGTGTGAGTGGCCATGTCACGTTCCTGGCCGAGAGCGGGGCGCGCCTGGCGCGCGGCGACGTTTTGGCGCGGGTGCAGCCAGCCAACGCGGCCACGCCTGCGCCCCCCTTGTCCTCTGCCGGGGTCGCCCCACCGTTGACTGGCACCCCGCGGATGGATGAGCGTTCGGCGCCTTTGCAACAGGCCTTGCGCGTGGCCGAACAACAGCGGCGCCTGGCGCAGGACCGGCTGAAACTGATGCAGTCCTTGCGCGCGCAGGACGCCGCCACCGAGCAGGAGGTTCAGTCGGCGCGGGCGGCGGCCTTGCAGGCCGATTCGGCATGGGTGCGGACGCGGCTGGACCTGGCCGAGCTGCAGGAGCAAGCCCATCAGAACGGCTTGAAGGTGGCGCCGCCGCCGCTCAGCGGCGCGTCCGCGTCCTCCGTCAACGCGACGCGCAAGGAGCAGCTTGTCCGCATGCCATTCGATGGTGTGGTGTCCGCGCCGCAGGTGGCCGAAGGTGAGTGGATATCGGCCAGCACGGATCTGGCCGCGCTGCTCAGCACCGCCGCGCCGATGATCCACGCCTACCTGGCGCCCAGCGACATTCAGTACGCGGCCAAGGGGCGCCACGCCACCTTGATTTTTCAGGATGGTGGCCGCCTGCCCGCCGAGGTGTTGGGCGTCACGGCCGAAGCGGAGCGCCAACCTGCGGAATCGGTTTCGCCGCTGGTGCCGCGCAACCTGTCCGTGGTGGTGCGCCTGCGTCCCGTGGATCCGCTCCCGGATCGCTACCGCATCTTTCGCTTGCCGCTGGAAGTGCGGTTCGACCGCTCCTGGCGCGAACAGGGCTCGGGCTGGCTGCGGCCGCTCACAGGCTAGACCGCGGCGGCTTTGCTTCCGGCGCGCGCGAAGCCGCCGGGGTGACTCTGGCTCCAGCGCCAGGCGTCGGTGCACATGGCGGCGAGGCCGCGCTCGGCCTGCCAACCCAGCAGCGATTGGGCGAGCCGCGCATCGGCGTGACAGTCCGCCACTTCCCCCGGCCGTCGCGCCACCACACGGTAGGGCACGGCGACGCCGTTGGCCGCTTGGAACGCTTGAACCATCTCCAGCACAGAGTGGCCGCGGCCCGTGCCCAGGTTGACCGCGACACACTGGGGTGCCGGTTGCTCGGCCATCCAGTGCAAGGCGCGCACATGCCCCTGGGCCAGGTCCATCACGTGGATGAAATCGCGGATGCAGCTGCCATCGCGCGTCGGGTAATCGGTGCCGAAGACGGGCAGTTCGGCGCGGCGGCCCAGTGCGACGTCGCAAATGACCGGCATCAGGTTGCTGGGCGTCGCCGCGGGCGATTCGCCGAGCAGCCCGCTTTCGTGTGCGCCCACCGGGTTGAAGTAACGCAGTGACACGGCCCGCCAGCCAGGCTCCGACGCCACCAGATGCCCCAACATCTCTTCACCGATCCGCTTGGTGACGGCGTAGGGGTTCACGCCAAGCAGAGGGGCGTCCTCACGGATGGGCACGGAATCGGGTACGCCATACACTGCGGCGGACGAGGAAAACACCAAGCTGCGAACGTTCGCGCGTCGCATCGCCTGCAACAGCACGGTCAGCCCATGCACGTTGTGGTCGTAGTAGCTGAGCGGGTCCCTGAGCGACTCGGACAACACCTTCAGCGCCGCGAAATGGACCACCGCGTCAAAGTCATGGGCCTCCAGCAGCGCCTGTACAGCGGCGGCGTCGCGCACATCCACCTGCGCCAATGCCAGTGGCAGACCGGTCAGCTGCTCCACCCGGCGCAGTGCCTCGCGCGAACCCGTGCTCAGGTTGTCCGCAACGGTCACCCGCCAACCGGCCTGCAGCAGCGCCAGGCAGGTGTGCGATCCGATGTAACCGGCGCCGCCGGTGACCAGTACATGCCCGGGCGTCATGCCTCAGGTGGCGTTCAGCACGCCCTGCGCCTGCTGGTCGGCGTGGTAACTGCTGCGCACCATGGCGCCCACGGCGGCGTGGGTGAAGCCCATGGCGTACGCCTCGCGCTCGAACATCTTGAAGGTGTCGGGGTGCACGTAGCGCTTGACCGACAGGTGCGCGTTGCTGGGCGCCAGGTACTGGCCGATGGTCAGCATGTCGACGCCGTGCGCGCGCAGGTCGCGCATCACGTCCAGAATCTCTTCGTCGGTTTCGCCCAGGCCCACCATCAGGCCGCTCTTGGTCGGCACGCCCGGGTGCAGGGCTTTGAATTTCTTCAGCAGATTCAGGCTGAAGGCGTAGTCGCTGCCGGGGCGCGCTTCCTTGTACAGGCGCGGCACCGTTTCGAGGTTGTGGTTCATCACGTCGGGCGGCGCGGCTTTCAAAATCTCCAGCGCGCGGTCGTCGCGGCCGCGGAAGTCGGGCGTCAGGATCTCGATCTGCGTCTGCGGCGAACGCGCGCGCGTCTCGCGGATGCAATCGACAAAGTGCTGGCTGCCGCCGTCGCGCAGGTCGTCGCGGTCGACGCTGGTGATGACCACGTATTTCAGCTTGAGCTGCGCGATGGTGCCCGCCAGATTGACCGGCTCGTTCGCATCCAGCGGGTCGGGCCGGCCGTGGCCCACGTCGCAGAACGGGCAGCGGCGCGTGCACTTGTCGCCCATGATCATGAATGTGGCCGTGCCGTGGCCAAAGCACTCGCCGATGTTGGGGCAGCTCGC
>JAGOVZ010000101.1 GCA_018060485.1 Ottowia sp.
CCGGGGAACGCCGTGAACACGCGGTCGGCGATGTGCGCCAGCACCTTGTTGGCCATGCCGGCAATCGAGTTCTGCTCGTGCAGCACCAGCGGCTTGTTCAAGGCCACGCCCATCAGCCCGCCAGGAAAGGTGATGTAGCCGCCAAAGGCGACCAGCACGTCGGGCTTGACGCGGCGGATCACGCCGATGCTCTGGGCAAAGGCTTTCAGCAAACGCAGCGGCAGCATGAACAGCGTGACCGCGCCCTTGCCGCGCACGCCGCCGAATTCGACCGGCTCGAAGGCGTAGCCGCGCGGCGGCACCAGTTGCGCCTCCATGCTGCCGGGCACGCCCAGCCAGTGCACGCGCCAGCCGCGCGCGCGCAAGCCATCGGCCACGGCAAGCCCAGGAAAGATGTGGCCGCCCGTGCCGCCGGCCATGACCAGTGCGCATTTCTGCGTCACGTGCGCCCCCCGTGCATGAGGCGGCGGTTCTCGACATCGACGCGCAGCACGATGGCAATGGCCACCATGTTGGCCAGGATGGCCGAGCCGCCATAGCTCATGAAGGGCAGCGTCAGCCCCTTGGTGGGCAGCGCCCCCAGGTTGACGCCGATGTTGATGAAGGCCTGAAAGCCCAGCCACAGCCCGATGCCCTGCGCCACCAGCCCCGAGAACACGCGGTCCAGCGCGATCGCCTGACGGCCGATGTGCATGATGCGGCGCGTCAGCCAGAAGAACAGCACGATCACGCACAGCAGGCCGACCAAGCCAAACTCCTCGCCGATCACGGCCAGCAGGAAGTCGGTGTGCGCCTCGGGCAGCCAGTGCAGTTTCTCGATGCTGCCGCCGAGGCCAACGCCAAACACCTCGCCGCGGCCGATGGCGATCAGCGCGTGCGACAGCTGGTAGCCCTTGCCCAGCGCATGGTCCTCGCTGAACGGATCGAGGTAGGCAAAGATGCGCTCGCGCCGCCAGGGCGAGGCCCAGATCATCAACGCAAACGCGACCACCAGAAACGCCGCGATGATGAAGAACATGCGCGCGTTGACGCCACCCAGAAACAGAATGCCCATGGCGATGACGGCGATCACCATGAAGGCGCCCATGTCGGGCTGCGCCAGCAACAGCGCGCCCACCACGCCAACCGCCACGCCCATCGGCAGCACGGCGCGGAAGAAGCGCTCCTTCACCTCCATCTTGCGCACCATGTAGTCGGCGGCGTAGAGCAGCACGGTGATCTTGGCCACTTCGGAGGGCTGAAAGCTCATGGGGCCGAGCGCGATCCAGCGCCGCGCGCCGTTGACGACGCTGCCCACGTGCGGAATCAGCACCGCGATCAGCAGCGCCAGCGAGACGACGAACAGCCACGGCGCCGCCTTCTCCCACCAGTCCATGCGCACCTGGAAGGCGATCAACGCGGCGACAAACGCGATGCCGATCCACATCGCGTGCCTGAAGACGAAGTAGTTGGGCGAGTAGCGTCCAAAACGCGGGTTGTCGGGCAGCGCGATGCTGGCCGAATACACCATCACCAGACCCCAGGCCAGCAGCGCGACGCAGGCCCAAATGAGCGCCTGGTCGAAGCCCAGCACGCGCGCCGGCGTGCTGGCCGTGCGCGCGTACTCCATGCCGCCGATGCGCACCGGCAGTTCGTCGGCCGGGCGCTTCTTGGCGCGCGCGGCGCGCGGCTTCTTGCTGCTGGGTGGGTTCAGCGCGTCGGCGGCGGCGTTCATCCGAGCACCTCCAGGTCGGTTCCGGCGGCCAGCGCCAGATCGCGCACGGCGGCGCGGAACACTTCGGCGCGCTCGCCGTAGTTCTTGAACATGTCGAGGCTGGCGCAGGCGGGCGACAGCAGCACGGCGTCGCCGCTGTGGGCGCGCGCCTGCGCCTGCGCGACGGCGTCGGGCATGTCGGTAGCGTCCAGCAGCGGCACGCCGGTGTCTCGCAGCGCGGCGCGCAGCAGCGGCGCATCGCGGCCGATCAGCACCACGGCGCGCACGAAGCGCGCCACCGGTGCGGCCAGCGGCGAAAAATCCTGCCCCTTGCCATCGCCACCCAGGATCACGACCAATTTGCGTTCGGTGCCCAGGCCCTCCAGCGCGGCCACGGTGGCGCCCACGTTGGTGCCCTTGCTGTCGTCGAAGTACTCGACGCCATCCAGCAGGCCAATGGATTCCACGCGGTGCGGCTCGCCGCGGTATTCGCGCAGGCCGTACAGCATGGGGCCGAGCGCGCAGCCGGCACTGGTGGCCAGCGCCAGCGCGGCCAGCGCGTTGACGGCGTTGTGGCGGCCGCGAATGCGCAGCGCGTCGGCCGGCATCAGGCGCTGGATGTGCAACTCGACCTCGGCGTCCTTGCGGCGGCGCTGCGTCTCGTCGGCCTCCAGCGCGCGCACCAGCCAGGCCATGCCACCCACCAATTCAATGCCGAAGTCGCCGGGTTCGGTGGGCATGTCGGCGCCGAAGGTCAGCACGGTGCGCGGCTCGGGCTTCGGCGTGCCCTTGGGCACTTTGGCGGGCGGTGCGGGGCGCATGGCCATGACGGCCGCGTCGTCGCGGTTCAGCACCATCACGCCGTGCTCGCCAAAGATGCGCGCCTTGGCCGCTGCATAGGCCGCCATGTCGCCGTGCCAGTCCAGGTGGTCCTGCGTGATGTTGAGCACGGTGGCGGCGGTGGGCTCGAAGCCCGCCACACCATCGAGCTGGAAGCTTGACAGCTCCAGCACCCACACTTCGGGCAGCGTCTGGGCCACCAGATGCGCCTGCAACGTGTCCAGCAGCGTCGGACCGATGTTGCCAGCCACCACCACCGAGCGACCCGCGCGCTCGACCAGCTGCCCGGTCAGCGCCGTCACCGTGGTCTTGCCGTTGGTGCCCGTAATGGCCAGCAGCGCAGGTTGGTAGCCGATTGTGTGCTTCAAATTCGAGAGCGTCTGGGTGAACAGATCCAGCTCGCCGCCCACCGGCAACCCACGCTCGCGTGCCGCCTGCACCACGCCCGCGATGCTGATCGGTGCCAGGCCGGGGCTGCGGTACACGGCGTGCAGGCTGGCATCGTCAAGCAGCGAGGCGTCCATGGCGCCATGCACGAAGCGCGCCGCCGGCACCTGCTGGCGCAGCGCATCGAGTTGTGGCGGCGCCTCGCGCGTGTCCACCACCGTGACTTGCGCGCCCTGCCCTGCGCACCAGCGCGCCATGGCCAGGCCCGACAGGCCCAGGCCGAGGACCAACACGTGACGGTCTTGCAGCAT
Organism: Ottowia sp.; assembly: GCA_018060485.1. Taxonomy (GTDB): domain Bacteria; phylum Pseudomonadota; class Gammaproteobacteria; order Burkholderiales; family Burkholderiaceae_C; genus Ottowia. The sequence goes on from JAGOVZ010000101.1 coordinate 3,232, forward strand.
CGTCATCGCATCACCGCAGTTTCAACGAAGACAAACCCACCAGGCACAGCAGCATGGTGATGATCCAGAAGCGCACCACGACCTGCGTTTCGGCCCAGCCGCTTTTCTCGAAGTGGTGGTGCAGCGGCGCCATCTTGAGCAGGCGCCGGCCCTGGCCGAAACGGCGCTTGGTGTACTTGAAGTAGCTCACCTGCAGCATCACCGACAGCGCCTCGACCACGAAGATGCCGCCCATGATGGCCAGCACGATTTCCTGGCGCACGATGACCGCTATCGTTCCCAGAGCGCCGCCGAGCGCCAGCGCGCCGACGTCGCCCATGAACACCTGCGCGGGGTGGGCGTTGAACCACAGGAAGGCCAAACCCGCGCCCGCCATGGCGGCGCAGAAGATCAGCAGCTCGCCCGTGCCCGGAATGTGCGGAAACAGCAGGTACTTGGAAAAAACCGAGCTGCCCGTAACGTAGGCAAAAATGCCCAGCGCCGAGCCGACCATGATGACCGGCATGATGGCCAGGCCATCCAGCCCGTCGGTCAAATTGACGGCATTGCTGGAGCCGACGATGACCAGATAGCTCAGGATCACAAAGCCCGCCACACCCAGCGGGTAGCTCACTTCCTTGAAGAACGGCACCAGCAGACCAGCAGCGTGCGGCAGGTCAATGGTGAAGCCGGACGACACCCAGCCGACGAACAGCGCCCACACCTCGACGTTGGACGCGCCCGAGATGGCAAACGCCAGGTACAGCGCCGCCAGCAGGCCGATGACCGATTGCCAGAAATACTTCTCGCGCGAGCGCATGCCCTCGGGGTCCTTGTTGACCACCTTGCGCCAGTCGTCGACCCAGCCGATGGCGCCAAAGCCGAAGGTGACGATCATCACGATCCAGACAAACCTGTTGGACCAGTCGAACCACAGCAGGGTCGAGATGGCGATCGACAGCAGGATCAACACGCCGCCCATGGTGGGCGTGCCGCTCTTGCTGAGGTGCGTTTCCATCGCGTAGCCGCGCACCGGCTGGCCGATCTTGAGTTCGGTCAGCTTGCGGATCACCCACGGGCCGGCCACGATGCCGATGACCAGCGCCGTCATGGCGGCCATCACGGCGCGGAACGTGAGGTATTGAAAGACGCGGAAGAACCCGAACTCGGGCGACAGCGCCTGCAGCCAGGTGGCCAGACTAAGCAGCACGGGCACCCTCCGCTTCGCCGCCCACGGGCGCGGACAGGGCATCGACCACGCGCTCCATGCGCATGAAGCGCGAGCCTTTCACGGCAATCGACGCGCACTGCGGCAGGTGCGTGCGCACGGCGTCGGTCAAGGCTGCCATGTCGTCGAAATGCCGGCCGCCGCCGAAGGCCATGGCGGCGTGGATCGCCTGCGGGCCGTGCGCCAGCAGGCGCTCGATGCCGCGCTCGCGCGCGTAGGCGCCGACTTCGGCATGGAAGGCCGGGCCCTGGTCGCCGACCTCGCCCATGTCGCCCAGCACCAGCAGGCGCGGACCGGGCAGTTCGGCCAACACGTCGATGACGGCGCGCACCGAATCAGGGTTGGCGTTGTAGGTGTCGTCCACCAGCGTGATGGCGCGGCCGCGATGCCGCAGCAGCAGCGTGCGCGAGCGGCCCTTGACGGGGCGAAAGGCGCTCAAGCCCTGCGCGATGGCGGCCAGCGGCGCGCCAGCGGCCGTGGTGCAGGCGATGGCGGCCAGTGCGTTGCGCAGGTTGTGGCGGCCGGCCGCGTGCAGCTCGAATGCCACGTCGCCCGCCGGTGTTCGGGCAGTGGCTTGCCAGTGCTCGGCGCGCCAGGCGGCGTTGATCAAAGACACTTCGGCACCGTCAGACTGCTCTCCAAACAATAGCTTCTTGCGCTTATCAGACAAGCGCTGCCACGTGTTTTGATACTCATCGCCGGCAGGAAACACGGCAACGCCGTCGGCACCCAGCGCGGCCAGCACGGCGCCGTTTTCTTCAGCCACCGCTTCGACGCTCGCCATGAACTCCTGGTGCTCGCGCTGCGCGTTGTTGACCAGCGCCACCGTGGGCTGGGCGATGGCGGCCAGCTGCGCGATCTCGCCCGGGTGGTTCATGCCCAGCTCCACGACCGCCACCTTGTGCTCGGGCCGCAGGCGCAGCAGCGTCAGCGGCACGCCGATGTCGTTGTTGAAGTTGCCCTGCGTGGCCAGCGCGGCATCGCCCTGCCAGGCGCACAGGATGGACGCGATCATCTGCGTCACCGTGGTCTTGCCGTTGCTGCCGGTGACGGCAATCAGCGGGCCATCGAAACGGCGGCGCCAGGCGTGCGCCAGCTCGCCCAAGGCGCGGCGCGCATCCGGCACCAGCACGCCCGGCAGGCCGGATGCACGCAGCGAATCTTCGGCCGACGCATCGCACAGCGCGGCCACTGCGCCTTGCTTGGCCGCGTCGGGCAGAAAGGCGGCGGCGTCAAAGCGCTCGCCCTTCAGCGCGACGAACAAATCGCCCGGCCGCAGCGTGCGCGTGTCGGTGTGCACGCGGTCGCAATGCACGCCCGCGTCGCCGATCAGGCGCGCGCCAGCGAGCCAGCCCGCGAGTTCGCCCAGCGTCAGGTTCATGGCGCTCATGCCGCCGGCCCCGCCGCCGCGCCGCGCTGCGCCAGCGCGCGACGTGCCTCGGCTTGATCCGAGAAGGCGCGCCGCTGGCCGCGCACTTCCTGGTAGTCCTCGTGGCCCTTGCCGGCGATCAGCACCACGTCCTCGGGCGCCGCCTGCGCAAGCGCCAGCGCGATGGCCTCGGCGCGATCGGGTTGCACCGCCACGGCGCCTTCGTGCTGCAGCCCGGCGCGCATGGCGGCGATGATGGCCAGCGGATCTTCGTCGCGCGGGTTGTCGCTGGTCAGCACCACGCGGTCGGCGCCGCGCTCGGCGGCAGCGGCCATCAGCGGGCGCTTGGCGGCGTCGCGGTTGCCGCCGCAGCCCAGCACGCACCACAGGCGGCCAGCGCGCTTTTGGCTCAGCGGGCGCAAGGCCTGAAGTGCCTTGTCCACCGCATCGGGCGTGTGGGCGTAGTCGATCACGGCCAGCGGGGCGCCGGCCAGGTCGATGCGTTCCATGCGGCCCGGCACGGGCGGCAGATCGGTGCAGGCGGCGACGGCTTGCGCCAGATCCAGGCCCAGCGCGCGCAGTGCGCCCAGCACGCACATCAGGTTGGCAACGTTGTACTCTCCCACCAGGGCGGTGCGCAGGCTTTCAGCGCGCTCGCCTTCGCGCAGCACCCAATCCAGCCCGTGCGCGCCGTAGCCGATGTCCGTGGCCCGCAGGCGTGCCGGGCCCTGGCACGAGACGGTCCAGACGTCGAGCCCGCGCGCTTCGGCGCGCTGCACCAGCTCGGCCCCGCGCGGGTCGTCGATGTTGATGACTGCCGCTTGCAGCCCCGGGCAGTCGAACAGCTCGGCCTTGGCTTGCCAATAGGCTTGCATGCTGCCGTGGTAGTCGAGGTGGTCTTGCGTGAAGTTGGTGAACACGGCGACGCGGATCGCCGTGCCGTCCAGGCGTCGCTCGACGATGCCGATGGACGATGCCTCGATGGCGCAGCTTTTGACACCGGCATTTACGAACGCGCGAAAGCGCTGCTGCAGCAGCACCGGGTCGGGCGTGGTCATGCCGGTGGCTTGCAGATCGGACGGCGATCCCATGCCCAAAGTGCCCACCAGCGCACACGGGGCAAGCGCGGGCAGCTCTGCTTTCGATAGTGCCCAGGCCAGCCACCAGGCGGTCGATGTCTTGCCGTTGGTGCCGGTGATGGCGATGATGTTGAGCGCCTCTGACGGCGCTTCGTAGTACGCGGCGGCGATGTGGCCGGTGGCAGCCTTCAGATGTGCGTAGGTGGCGACTTCGGGTTGGTCGAAGCCGAACGCCTCGACCCCCGCCTGCTCGACCAGGCACGCGCTCGCGCCTTGCGCCAGCGCGGCGCCGACGTAGCGGCGACCATCGGTGGCGGCGCCCGGCCAGGCGATGAAGCCATCGCCCGGGCCGACACGCCGGCTGTCGGCCTGCAGCTGCCCGCGCACGTGCTCGCGCAGCCAGCGCGCGGCTTCCTTGGGTGTGTGAAGCGCGGTGGTCGTCATCTCAGAAAGACTCTTCCACCTGCTCAGCCACGATGGCCGGCTTGACGGCCATGTCAGGCTGCACGCCCATGATGCGCAACGTCTGCTGCACCACTTCGCTGAACACCGGCGCCGCCACGGCACCGCCGTAGTACACGCCGTTGCTGGGCTCGTCGACCATCACGGCGACGATGACGCGCGGCTTGTCGATCGGCGCCATGCCGGTGAACCAGGCGCGGTATTTGTTGCTGGCGTAGCCCTTGCCTTGCTGCTTGCGGGCGGTGCCGGATTTGCCGCCGACCGAGTAGCCCACGGTTTGCGCACGCTGGCCGGTGCCGCCAGGGCCGGCGGCCATCTCCAGCATCTTGCGCACGGCACGGGCGTTCTTCTCGGAGAACACGCGCACGCCCTCCACCGCCGTGTCGTCTGGCGCCTTGACCAGGGTGGCGCGGATCACGCGGCCGTCGTGCGAGAACGCGGTGTACGAATGCGCCATCTGGAACAGCGAGGCCGACAGACCGTAGCCGTAGGACATGGTGGCCTGCTCGACCGGGCGCCAGCCCTTCCAGTGCCGCACACGGCCCGTCGCGGCGCCGGGAAAGGCCAGGTCCGGCTTGTGGCCGTAACCCAGCGCCGTGTAGGTGTCCCACATCTCCTGTGCCGAGAGGCGCTGCGCGATCTTCAGCGAGCCGACGTTGCTTGACTTCTGCACCACGCCCTCGACGGTGAGCGTGCCGTAGTTGTGCGTGTCGCGGATGGTGAACTTGTCGAGCTTGTAGGTGCCGGGCGCGGTGGCGATCTGCGTCTGCGGCGTCACCTTGCCGGCCTCCAGCGCCATGGCGACGGTGATCGGCTTCATGGTCGAGCCGGGCTCGAAGGTGTCGGTGATGGCGATGTTGCGCAGTTGCGCGCCGGTCAGGTTCCTGCGGTTGTCGGGCGAGTAGCTGGGGTAGTTGGCCAGCGCCAGCACTTCGCCCGTCTGCGCGTCGAGCACCACCACGCTGCCCGACTTGGCCTTGTGCGCGGTGACGGCGTCGCGCAGCTTCTGGTAGGCAAAGAACTGCACCTTGGAATCGATGGACAGCTGCACGTCCTGACCATCCACAGGCGGCACCTCGTCACCGACCGCCTCGACCACGCGGCCCAGGCGGTCCTTGATGACGCGGCGCGAGCCGGGCTTGCCGGCCAACTGCTTCTCGAACGACAGCTCGGCGCCTTCCTGGCCGCGGTTCTCGACATTGGCAAAGCCGACCACGTGCG
>JAGOVZ010000304.1 GCA_018060485.1 Ottowia sp.
GCGACGGCGCGGTCGATGCTGGCTTCGCGGATCAGGTGCAGCGTGGGGTACGGCGCCCGGTTGGTGGCGTTGGTGATGTCGTCTTCATCGGTGCCGGCAAACTGAAAACGCGGGTGGAAGGGCGCGATCTGCAGCGTGCCTTCAAGATCCAGCTGGGCCAGCACGGCGTCGGCCTCGGCAAGGAAGTCGTTGAAATCGAGAAAGTCGCGCAGCAGGCGCGGCGCCATCAGCAGCGTGGTTTCGCGCTCGGTCGCGTCCAGCGCGGCCAGCGCCTGCAACTCGGTGCGCAATTGCGCCAGCCAGTCGGCCGCGTCGTCGCTGTCGCACACGGCGTAGTGAATCTGCCCCTTGGCGTGCGGCGCCTTGGCAAACGGGCACAGGTTGAGGCCGATCACGGCGCGCTCCAGCCAGCGGCGCGTGTCGGCGATGACGATGGCTGGCGGCGCGGCGTCGGGGGTGAAAACAGGGCGCATGGGGCGATTGTGCCTGCGCGAGGCGCGACCCGTTGACTCCTGATTCAATAGCTGCTTGCGCAATCAGGACAAGCGCCAGCGGCCTTTTTCATGCAGAACGCTGAGGCTGCCGCCCAATCAACGCCGCCAGCAAGGCGCCGGCGACGCAGCAGGCGCCCGTCACCACCCAGGTGAATTGCCAGCCGCCCGCCTGACTGGCGACCCAGGCCACCAGCGGCGGGCCGCTGACCTGGCCGACGGCCGACCACTGCTGCATCCAGCCGACGGTGGTGGAGATGCTGCGCTCACCCGGCGCCAGCGTGGGCGCCAGTGCAAACAGCGTGCCGGGGATCAGCCCACCCACGCATGAAAACAGCAGCGCGCCGGCGTAGCGCAGCAGCGCGCTGTCGGCGGTGGCGGCGCCAAAGGCCAGGAAGCCGCCCAGCGCCATGGCGCCGAAACCCGCCCACAGCAAGGCTTGCGGCCGCACGCCGCGCGCCAGCAGCCGCCCGGCCGCGATGTTGCCGACCATGTTGACCGCCGCCACCAGCGCCGTCAGCACCGCGCCGCGCGCGCCGCCCCAGCCGGACTGTTGGTAGAGCGAAGGCAGAAAGCCGATCACCGCCAGCCATTGCGCCGAATAGACGCCAAAGATGAGCGCGCCGAGCCACGGGCCGGGCGCTCGAAGCGTCTGCGCCAGGCGTTGGCGCCACGGCGCGGCGTCGGCCGCTGCGTTCTTGGCGCGGGGTGGATCGGACGGAACACGCGCGGCCACCCAAAGTGCCATCCCCAGCGAAAACGCGGCCGTCAGCCACCACCACGCCGGCCAGCCGAAGCCGGCCATCACCAACGGCCCGATCAACAGCGCGACGGCGGTGCCAAAGGGCATGAAGCTGCCCCACACGCCCAGCATGCGCGTGGGCGCGGCGGGGGCCACGGTGCGCCGCACCAGGCTGGGCGCCGGCACCGTGGTCAGCAGAAAGCCCAGGCCCTCGGCCGCGCGCAGCGCCAGCAGCGCCGTGGCATCGTGCGCAAAACCGCCCGCCAAGCCGGCCGCCGACAGCAGCGCCAACCCGGTCACCACGCAGCGCTTGAGCCCGATGCCGTCGGCCATCAAGCCGGCCACAATGCCCAGCGTCATCGACGCCAGTTGCACCAGCGACAGCAAGAAGCCCGCCTGCACCAGCGTGATGCCCAGCTCGCCCTGCAGCACCGGCAGCGCCGGCGGCAGCTTGCCCACGTGCAGCGCGGCGCTGACGCCAGCGAGGATGACGATCCAAGCGGCGCCCGCGTGGGGCGGCGCAGGTCGTGTCGCCGCCATCACCTGCGCCTGCCCGCGGCAGCGGACGACACGATGACCGCGCCTGCGGCGCATGACCTCGGCCCGTGGCCTTCGATGACGCGCCCTGCGGGCGCATGACTGGCGTCATGGCGCGCTGAGCGCGCCGTCATCGAGCGCAGCGAGGTCATGGCGCGCCAGTGCCGGTCATGCATCATGTCAGCAGCTTTTGCCCCGTCAGCCGCTCATGCTCGCGCAGCGCGAAGCGATCGGTCATGCCGGCGATGTAGTCGGCCACGGCGCGCTCACGGTCGGGCCGCTGTGCGAAGCTGGGGCGCAGCTCGGCGGGCCGATCCAGGTAGGCCGCGAACAGCTCGCGCACCACCTGCTGGGCTTGCGACGTGGTGTCCGTCACCTGTGGGTGCCGGTACAGGTTGGCAAACAAAAAACGCTTGAGCTCGTTCGACTCCGCCCGCATCGCCGCACTGAATGCCACCAGCGGTCCGGCGCGGCGCGCGGCGTCGGCATCTGGCGGCACGGCGGCCGCGATGGCGGCGCCGGTGGTGTCAATCACGTCGTACACCTGCGCCGACAGCATGCGGCGGATGGATTCGTACAGCACGCGCCGATCCGGCAGGCCGGGGTGGTCGCGCTGCGTGTCGGCGACAAAGCGCGCGAACAAGGGCACCTCGGCGACTTGCTGCAGCGTCAGCAGGCCCGAGCGCACGCCGTCGTCGATGTCGTGCGCGTTGTAGGCAATGGCGTCGGCCAGGTTGGCCAGTTGCGCCTCCAGGCTGGGCTGCGTGCCGTCGATGAAGCGGCGCGCCACGCCGCCGGGCTCGGCCGCGTCGAGCAGT
>JAGOVZ010000305.1 GCA_018060485.1 Ottowia sp.
CACCGCCAGAATCGCCCCGGTCTGGATAGCGATCTCGAACACCTTGGCCTTGGCGTCGGTAAAGCCCAGCAGGCTGCCGGCCAGGATGAGGTGGCCGGTGGAGGAGATGGGGAGAAATTCGGTCAAACCCTCCACGATGCCCATGATCGCGGCCTTGACCAGCAGGACGGTGTCCACGCCGAAACCTTTCTGAAATGCTACAGCATTGGTAGCTGCTTGCGCTTATTCTACGCCGACGAACGCCGGTTTTCCTTAAAAATCCTGACGTCAGCCCGCCCGCGGCGCGCAGCAGCTCGGCGATGGCCGTGTAGCCCCGGCGACGCGCGTGCTGCAGCGGCGTGACGCCGTCGCGGTCGGCCAGGTTGGGCTGGGCGCGGCGGCCCAGCAGCAGGCGCACGATCTGCTGGTGGGCGGGACCGCCATCGCCCAGGATCACCGCCTCGAGCAGCGCCGTCGAGCCCAGGTGCTTGACGTGGTCGACGTCGATGTCGGTGCTCAGGAGCAGGCGCACAGTGTCCACGTGGCCGTGGTGGCAGGCCGGGATCAGCGCCGTGCCGCCGTAGCGGTTGGTGCTGTCCAGCCGTGCGCCGGCCCGCAGGGTGGCGCGCACGATGTCGGTGTAGCCGCGCGCGCCGGCCAGCAGGAAGGCGCTGTCGCGCTGGCGGTCTTGCGCGTTGACGTCGGCGCCCCGCCCGGTCAGCCAGCGCACTACCGGCAGGTGGTGGCCATGCGTGGCCAGCAGCAGCGGCGTGCGGCCGTCGGCGTCGCGCGATTCGAGGGGCGCCCCCGCGGCCAGCGCCTGCTTGACGGCAGGCAGATCGCCCTCGCGCGCGGCCCGCAGCAGCGCGCCGGCGGCGGGGTGGGCTGGCGCGGGCGGGGTCATGGCGGCGGTGATCAGCGGCAGGCTCAGGACGGCGGCGAGCGGCAGCGCCAGCGCGGCGCGCAGCCCCCGGCGGCCGGTAACGGGCGCGGCGGCGGGCGCCATCGGCAGCGATGAAGGCATGGGCCGCACTATCGACGGCAAAAATCAAGTCAAAATAGCCGTCAGCGCCTGCCCGACATGCGCGAACAGCTATCGATTCAATAGTTACCTTCAAGCACGTCATGACCCTGCGAAAGCCGCTCGTCGTCCACCACCTCAACCAGTCCCGCTCGCAGCGCATCCTGTGGCTGCTGGAGGAACTGGGCCTGCCTTACGAGATCGTGCGCTACCAGCGCGACCCCAGGACCATGCTGGCGCCGCCCGCGCTGAAAAAAGTGCACCCGCTGGGCAAGTCGCCGGTGGTGGAAGTGGACGGCGAGCTGCTGGCCGAAAGCGGCGCCATCGTCGAAACGCTGGCCGAGCGCTTCGGCGCCGGCCGCCTGCTGCCCGCGCCGGGCACGCCGGAGGCCACGCGCTGCCGCTACTGGCTGCACTATGCCGAAGGCTCGGCCATGCCGCCGCTTTTGCTCAAGCTGGTGTTCGACCGCGTGGCCCGCGCGCCGATGCCGTTCTTCGCCCGGCCGATCGCGCGCGGCATCGTCGACAAGGCGATGAGCGGCTTCATCGCCCCCCAGATCAAGCTGCACCTGGACTACATGGAAGGCGAGCTGGCGCGCCACGACTGGTTTGCGGGCGGGAGCTTCAGCGCGGCCGACGTGCAGATGAGCTTTCCGCTCGAGGCCGCGCAGGCGCGCGGCGGCCTTACCGCAGCCACGCACCCGCGCCTGACCGACTGGCTGTCGCGCATCCGCGCCCGGCCGGCCTACCAGCGCGCCGTGCAGCGCGGCGGCGAGGACAGCCCGCTTTCATAAGCGTGAAACCCGACGCCAGCGCCCGTCCAACGGGCGCCCGCATCGGCGTACGCGCCGAACGCCGCGCCGCCCCGGCATACTCGCCGCATGCCGCCCTCGCGCCGCCCGCCCACCCCGGCCCAGACCCTGCGCCGCAGCACGCTGGCACTGCTCGCCTTCTGGCTGCTGGTGGCCGGCGCACTGTGGTGGGGCTTTGCATGGTGGGATGCCCGTCAGCGCGCGGGGCTGGCGCCGTACCTGTTGACGGGTGGCGAGCTGGTCATCCCGCGCAGCCCGGACGGCCACTTCTACGTGCCCGGCGAGATCAACCGCCAACCGGTGCGCTTTGTCGTCGACACCGGCGCCAGCAGCGTGGCCGTCAGCACCCATCTGGCGCGTGCGGCGCGCCTGCCCGAAGGACGCCCGGTCACCGTCAGCACCGCCAATGGCCCGCGCCAGGCGCGGCTGGTGCATGGCGTGCCGGTCAAGGCCGGTGCGCTGGCGCACAACGACGTCAGCGTGACCACCGGGCTGGACATCGGCGACGACAAAAGCGCCCTGCTGGGCCAGTCCTTCCTGCGCCATTTCGACGTGCAGATTGGCGCTGACCGCATGGTGCTGCGCCCGCGCTGAACAACGCCATGCCGGCCGCCCTGCTCGCCGACGAACAGCCACTGCTGCAGAAAAACCATGCATAAAATGCGTGCGGCGCTTGCCACACAAGCGAAGGCAGCTACCGAACCGATAGCAAACGCCACCGCCCCCAGGCACCGCTCCACCCCGTGCGCGCCGACGCCATCGCACCCTGAA
>JAGOVZ010000102.1 GCA_018060485.1 Ottowia sp.
GCCGCGCTGGCGGTGAGTCTGCGGGGTGTGGCCCGTCCATTGCCGGAAGGCGCGGGCAAAGCTCTTGTCGCTGGTAAAGCCGGCGGCGCGCGCCACGCGCGCGATGGGCCACTGCGTGCGCAGCAGCAGGTCGCTGGCGCGCTCGCGCCGCACCTCGTCCTTCAACGCCTGCAGGCTGGTGCCTTCGCCTTGCAACTGGCGGTGCAGACTGCGCGCCGACAGGCCCAGCCGCGTGGCCAGCGTTTCGGCGGTGTGGGCGGCATGGGGCTGCTGCAGCAGGCGGCGCACGCGGCGCGACAGCAGGCGGTCGCGCCGATACGGCCACACCAGGATGGGCAGCGCGCGGCGCAGCATCTGGTCAAGCGCCGCGCCGTCGCGGCGCAGCGGCAGTTGCAGGTAGTGGGCGTCGAACTGCAGGCCCGCGCGCGGTGCGCCGAACTGCACCGGGCCGGGGAACAGGCGGGTGTACATGTCGGCATGCGGCGGCGCTGGCAGCGGGAACTGCGCGCCCTGCAGCGCGATGTGCGAGTCCACCAGCCAGCAGGCCAGCCCGTGCAGGTTGCGCAGCAGCGAGAGCAGCGCGAACTCGCGCAGCGCACCCAGATCGCGGTGCTCGGCGATCTCGACCCGCGCCTGGCCGCCGGCCTGGCCGAGGGTGAGCGTGACGTCGTCCGTCAGCAGCCCGTGGTGGCGGCACCAGCGCGCCAGCGCCACGCCCAGCGTCGGCGCGCTGATGCTGGCGCGCGCCAGCATGCCGTAGCTGCCCCAGGGCAGCGGGCGGCTGAACCAGCCGGGCGCCTCGTCGTCCAGCTCCTGCATGGCGGCGGCGCACAGGCGCTCGAACTGCACGGCGGTGACGCGCGCCCGCGACCGCGCCAGATCGGCTGGCGCGATTCGTGCCTTTTGCAGCGCGGCCGACGGGTCCAGCCCGCGCGCCGCGTAGGCCCCGGTGATGGCGCGCACGAAGGCGATCGGGGTCTGACCAGTGGTGGTGGCATCGCGTGGCATGGCCAGCACAGTGTGTCGCAGGCATGGCACGATTTGCAACCCCGCTGGCAAGCATCGCGCCGCGCGATGCCCTAAGCTATTGGCTTGTCATGCGCCGCAGAGCGCCTACCGGAGACCGCCATCGTGAGTGCTTCCCCCACCGCCGCGCCCAGCCACGCCCGCGGTGCCACCGAGCCGCCGCTGATCGAGCAAACCATTGGCGCCTTGTTCGACGCCATGGTCGAGCGTTACCCCGAGCGCGAGGCGCTGGTGGTGGCGCACCAACAGCGCCGCTACACCTACCGCCAGTTGCAGACCGAGGCCAACCGCCTGGCGAGCGCCTTGCTGGGCCTGGGCCTGTCGCCTGGCGACCGCGTCGGCATCTGGTCGCACAACAATGCCGAATGGGTGCTGATGCAGCTGGCCACCGCCAAGGCGGGGCTGGTGTTGGTCAACATCAACCCGGCCTATCGCACGGCCGAAGTCGAATACGCCTTGAACAAGGTCGATTGCAAGGCGCTGGTGACCATGCCGCGCTTCAAGACCAGCGACTACATCGGCATGCTGCGCGAGCTGGCGCCCGAGTGGGCGCACGCCAAGGCCGGCGAGCCGCTCGAATCGCAGACGCTGCCGCACCTGAAGCACGCGATCTGGATTGACGTGGCCGGAGAAGGTGCGGATGAACCGGGTTTCATGCGCTTTTCCGATCTGATCCAGCGCGGCGACCCGGCCGACGAGCGCGTGGCGCGCATCGCCAGGCTGCTGCACCCGCGCGACCCGATCAACGTGCAGTTCACCAGCGGCACCACGGGCTTCCCCAAGGGCGCCACGCTGACGCACCGCAACATCCTGAACAACGGTTTTTTCATCGGCGAGGCGATGAAGCTGACGCACGAGGATCGCCTGTGCATCCCCGTGCCGCTGTACCACTGCTTCGGCATGGTGCTGGGCAACCTGGCGGTGCTGACGCACGGCGGCTGCATCGTCTACCCCAACGATGCCTTCGACGCGCTGACGGTGCTGCAAACCGTGCAGGCCGAAAAGTGCACCGGCCTGCACGGTGTGCCCACCATGTTCATCGCCGAGCTCGATCATCCCGACTTCGCGAAATACGACCTCAGCACGCTGCGCACCGGCATCATGGCCGGCAGCCCGTGCCCGGTCGAGGTGATGAAGCGCGTGCAGGCCGACATGAACATGGCCGAGGTGACGATTGCCTACGGCATGACCGAGACCTCACCCGTCAGTTGCCAGAGCAGCACGGATACGCCCTTGGACAAACGCGTGTCCACCGTCGGCCTGGTGCAGCCGCACCTGGAGATCAAGATCATCGACCCCGACAGCGGCCAGACCGTGCCGCGCGGCGCCACCGGCGAGCTGTGCACCAAAGGCTATTCGGTGATGCAAGGCTATTGGGGCGATGACGCGCGCACGCGCGAAGCCATCGATGCCGAAGGCTTCATGCACACGGGCGATCTGGCCACCATGGACGACGAGGGCTACGTCAACATCGTCGGCCGCATCAAGGACATGGTGATTCGCGGCGGCGAGAACGTGTACCCGCGCGAGATCGAAGAGTTCTTGTACCGCCACCCGCAGATCCAGGACGTGCAGGTGGTCGGCGTGCCCGACCAGAAGTTCGGTGAGGAGCTGTGCGCCTGGATCATCGCCAAACCCGGCCAGACGCTTGACGAAGCCGGCGTGCGCGAATTCTGCAAAGGCAAGATCGCGCACTACAAGGTGCCGCGTTACATGAAGTTTGTCGACGCCTTTCCGATGACCATCACCGGCAAGATCCAGAAGTTCAGGATCCGCGAGCTGATGCAGGAAGAACTGGGTCTTTCAGAACAAAAAACGGCTTGAGCGCACGTAAATCAAGCGCAAGCAGCTCACTAAAAAATAGCAAAGGTGATTCATGTCCGTCATCGAAACCAAGCTCAACGCCCGCTCCGCCGACTTCCAGGCCAACGCCGCCGCCATGCAGGCGCTGGTCGATGACCTGCAGGCGCAGGTGCAAAAAGTGGGCGCTGGCGGCGGCGATGCCGCGCGCAAGAAACACACCGACCGCGGCAAGCTGCTGCCGCGCGTGCGCGTGCAAATGCTGCTCGATCCGGGCACGCCCTTTCTTGAAGTGGCGCCGCTTGCCGCTTTGGGCATGTACCCCGACCGCGATGGCAGCGACAGCGCGCCGGGCGCGGGCATCGTGGCCGGCATTGGCCGCGTGTCGGGCATCGATTGCATGATCGTCTGCAACGACGCCACGGTGAAGGGCGGCACCTATTACCCGCTGACGGTGAAGAAACACCTGCGCGCGCAAGAGATCGCGCAGCAGAACCGCCTGCCCTGCATCTATCTGGTGGATTCGGGCGGCGCCAACCTGCCCAATCAGGACGAGGTGTTCCCCGACCGCGACCACTTCGGTCGGATCTTCTACAACCAGGCCAACATGAGCGCGCAGGGCATCGCGCAGATCGCCGTGGTGATGGGCAGTTGCACGGCCGGCGGGGCCTACGTGCCGGCCATGAGCGACGAGACCATCATCGTCAAGAACCAGGGCACCATCTTTTTGGGCGGCCCGCCGCTGGTCAAAGCCGCCACGGGCGAAGTGGTGAGTGCCGAAGATCTGGGCGGTGGCGACGTGCATACGCGCCTGTCGGGCGTGGCCGATCACCTGGCCCACAACGACATGCACGCCCTGGCACTGGCGCGCGAGGCGGTCTCGCGTTTGAATGCCAAAAAGGTGTACAGCGGCTCCCTGCAAGCGCCAGCAGCTCCCAAATATGCAGCAGAAGAGCTGTACGGGGTGATCCCCACCGACACGCGCAAGCCGTTTGACGTGCGCGAAATCATTGCCCGCATCGTCGACAACTCCGAGCTGCACGAATTCAAGTCGCGCTATGGCACCACGCTGGTCTGCGGTTTTGCGCACATCGAGGGCATGCCGGTCGGCATCGTCGCCAACAACGGCATTCTGTTTGCCGAGTCGGCGCGCAAGGGTGCGCACTTCATCGAGCTGTGCTGCCAGCGCAAGATCCCGCTCGTTTTCCTGCAGAACATCACCGGCTTCATGGTCGGCCGCAAGTACGAGAACGAAGGCATCGCCCGCGACGGCGCCAAGATGGTGACGGCGGTGGCCACCGCCAACGTGCCCAAGTTCACGATCATCATCGGCGGCAGCTTTGGCGCCGGCAACTACGGCATGTGTGGCCGCGCGTACAGCCCGCGCTTCTTGTGGATGTGGCCCAACGCGCGCATCAGCGTGATGGGCGGCGAGCAGGCCGCCGGCGTGCTGGCCACCGTCAAGCGCGACGGCATCGAGGCCAAGGGCGGCAGCTGGAGTGCTGAAGAAGAAGCCGCATTCAAAGCCCCCATCAAGGAGCAATACGAAGTGCAGGGCCATCCCTACTACGCCACCGCCCGCCTGTGGGACGACGGCGTGATTGACCCCGCCGACACGCGCCGCGTGCTGGCGCTGGGCCTGGCCGCCGCGCAGAACGCGCCGGTGCCGGACGTGAAGTTTGGCGTTTTCCGCATGTGATGTGCATAATGTGTGCCAATTTCGAGGTTTATACACATCATGCGAACCAACATCGATATTGACGACGCGTTGCTGGCCAAGGCCATGCAAGCCGGCCCTTATTCCACCAAGAAGGAAACCGTTGAGGCTGGCCTGCAATTGCTGGCGCGGCAGGCCGCCTACCGCGAGATTCTCAAGTGGGAAGGCAAGCTGAAATGGGAGGGCGATGACGCCCACGACTGGGTTGCCCTGGATGCACAAGACCAGGCCCAGCCGCAGCACGAGACAGAAGCGTTGCCCGTGCAGGAGCCAGCGGTGTCGTATCGCGTGAGTCGCCCCACTGATCCGCCGAGCGCAAAAGCGCCTGCTGCCAAGCCGCGCAAGACCGGTACCAAGACCCATGTTGGTCGTTGATTCCAGCGTCTGGATCGATTTCTTCAATGCCCGCGACACGGCGGCGCGCGTCGAGTTGCGTCGCCTGCTGGACGACGGCAACACCCGTCTGGTGATTCCTGATCTGGTGCTCTTCGAAGTTCTGCGCGGCTTTCGCTACGAACGCCCGTTGCGCCAGGCGCGCCAGCTCTTGCAGACCTTGAGCGTTGAGCCTTGCGGCGGTGAAGACGTGGCACTCGCTGCCGCCGAGCACTATCGCTACTTGCGCAAGCGCGGCGTGACGGTGCGCAGCGCCGTCGACGTGCTGATCGCCGCGTTCTGCATCGAAAACGATTACCTGCTGCTGCACAGCGACAGCGACTATGACGGCTTTGCTGCGCATCGGGGCTTGCGGGTATGGGGGCATTGAGCGTGGACGCGCGCGCGCATTTCGCTACTTTGGCCCGCTACAACGCCTGGGCCACGCAGCGCCTGCTGGATGCGGTGGCGGCGGTGAACGACACCGACTACCGCCGCGACACCGGCTTGTTCTTCAAAAGCATCCATGGCACGCTGAACCACCTGCTGGTGGGCGAGCACCTGCTGTGGTTCCGCCGCTTTGCCGAAGGCGTGTCGCCGAAGGTAGGGCTCGATGAAGAAGTCGAGCCGGATCGCGCGCGTTTGGCCGAGCGCCTGCTGCAAGGCGCGGCGCGCTGGCAGCCGCTGATCGAAGGTTGGCCCGTCGAGCGCTTCGACGGCGTGCTCAGCTACACCACCATGCGCGGCCAGCTCGCCACACTGCCCTTTGCCGCCACGCTCACGCACGTCTTCAACCACGGCACGCACCACCGCGGCCAGATCACGGCCGCGTTCACGCGCCTGGGCCAGCCTTTCCCCGAACTCGATCTGGTCTACATGCTGCAACAGGAACAAACCCGACCATGAGCCAAACCCTCCGCATCGCCACCACCGGCCACGCCGCCACCGTGGTGCTCAACCGCCCCGAGGTGCGCAACGCCTTCAACGACGAGGTGATCGCCGAACTCTCGCAGGCCTTCGTGCAGCTGGGCGAGGCTTCGGAAGTGCGCGCCATCGTGCTGATGGCCGAAGGCCCGGCCTTCTGCGCCGGCGCCGACCTGAACTGGATGCGCCGCATGGCCGACTACACGCGCGACGAGAACATCGAAGACGCGGGCAAGCTCGCCTTCATGCTGCGCGCCATCTACGAATGCCCCAAGCCCACCATCGCCCGCGTGCAGGGCGACGTGTACGCCGGCGGCATCGGTCTGGTGGCGGCGTGCGACATGGCGGTGAGCGTCGATACGGCGAACTATTGCCTGAGCGAGGTCAAGCTGGGCTTGATTCCCGCCACCATCAGCCCCTACGTCATCCGCGCCATGGGCGCACGCGCCGCGCACCGCTATTTTTTGACCGCCGAGCGCTTTGGCGCCGCCGAAGCGCTGCGCATCGGCTTCGTGCACGAGGTGGTCTCCGTCGATGCGCTGGACGCCAAGGTCGGTGAGCTGGTGAGCGCCCTCACCAGCGCCAGCCCCAACGCCGTGCGCGAATGCAAGAAGCTGGTGCAAGACGTGGCCGAACGCGACATCACGCGCCTGCTGATCGAGCGCACCGTCGAAGGCATTGCCGACATCCGCGCCAGCGATGAGGGCAAGGAGGGCGTGCAGAGCTTTCTGCAAAAGCGCAAGCCAGCGTGGCTGGCAGCTTGAAGGAGTTATTGATGTTTTATGCCTCCAGCGCAAGTAGGGCAAGCGCGAGCAGCTATGAATAACATAGCACTCTCATCCCTGTTGGCGGCCCCGTCCTACGGCAGGTCTGCCGCCGCTGCGTCAGCCTGGCAGCCCGCGCCCGCGTTGTGCGTGCGCAAGCGGGCGCACGGGGCGTTCCGCTGAGAATTCAAGGCGGCACCGACATGCAGGAACTCATCCAAAACATCGTGCAATGGCTGCACGGCATGGGCATCCACCCCAACGCCGACACGGCCGCCGCCGTCGGCCACGCGGTGGGCCAGGCGGGTGCGACCGTGGGCGATGCCGTGGCGCCCGTGGTCGCCAAGATGGACATGCCGTCGCTGATGGCGCTGGCCGCCGCGCTCGGCTGGGCCAGCGGGTTCCGCTTGTACGCGGTGGTGTTCCTGGTCGGCGCAATGGGCTACGCGGGATGGATTCCGCTGCCGGCCGGCCTGCACATCCTGGAGCATCCGGCCGTGATGGCGGCCAGTGGCTTCATGCTGCTGGTGGAGTTTTTTGCCGACAAGATTCCGTGGATCGACAGCATCTGGGACACGGTCAACAGCGTCATCCGCATCCCCGGCGGCGCGCTGCTGGCTGCCGGCGTGTTCGGCGCCGACAGCGGAACGATGGGCCTGGTCGCCGGGTTGCTGGGCGGCTCGCTGGCCGCCACATCGTTTGCCACCAAGGCCACCACGCGCGCGGCCATCAACACATCGCCCGAGCCCTTCACCAACTGGCTGGCCTCGTTCTTCGAGGACGGCCTGGCCGTGGCCGTGGTCTGGCTGGCGACGCAATACCCCGTCACCTTCGGCGTCGTGCTGGCGGTGATGCTGCTGGTGTCCGTGCTGTTGCTGGTCTTGTTGTGGAAGTTTTTGAAACTGGTGATCGTCAAGCTGAAGCTGTTCTTCGCCAGCGGCGCGCGCGAGCCCGGCAGGGCGTGAACTCATCGAGGAGACTGAACGTGTTCAAGAAAATCCTGATCGCCAACCGTGGCGAAATCGCTTGCCGCGTGGCAAGCACCGCGCGCCGCATGGGCATCAAGACCGTGGCGGTGTATTCCGACGCCGACGCGCACGCCAAGCACGTGATGGCGTGCGACGAGGCGGTGCACGTGGGCGGCAGCGCGCCCAAAGACAGTTACCTGCAATGGCAGCGCATCATCGATGCCGCCAAGCAGACTGGCGCGCAAGCCATTCACCCCGGCTACGGGTTTCTGAGTGAGAACGAAGACTTCGCCCAGGCCTGTGCCGACGCGGGGCTTGTCTTCATCGGGCCGCCCGCCAGCGCCATCAACGCGATGGGCCTGAAGGCCGAATCCAAGCGCCTGATGGAAGCGGCCCAGGTGCCGCTGGTGCCGGGCTACCACGGCGCCGATCAAGATCCGGCACTGCTGCAGAAAGAGGCCGACCGCATCGGCTACCCGGTGCTGATCAAGGCCAGCGCGGGCGGCGGCGGCAAGGGCATGCGCGCGGTGGACAAGGCGGAAGATTTCATCGCCGCGCTGGACAGTTGCAAGCGCGAAGCCACCAACAGCTTTGGCGATGACGCCGTGCTGGTCGAAAAATACGTGCAGCGCCCGCGCCATATCGAAATCCAGGTGTTTGGCGACACGCATGGCAACTACGTCTACCTGTTCGAGCGCGACTGTTCGGTGCAGCGCCGCCACCAGAAGGTGCTGGAAGAAGCGCCCGCGCCCGGCATGACCGAAAGCCTGCGCGATGCCATGGGCGAGGCCGCGGTCAACGCGGCGCGCGCCGTCAATTACGTGGGCGCCGGCACGGTGGAGTTCATCGTCGAGCAGCCGGGCGGCTACGACGCGCCCGATCAGATGAAGTTCTATTTCATGGAAATGAACACGCGCCTGCAGGTCGAGCACCCGGTGACCGAGGCGATCAC
>JAGOVZ010000306.1 GCA_018060485.1 Ottowia sp.
GCTTTGCCTTCAAGGCGGGCGACGGGCTGTACGGCACGTTTGAATGTCGCACCGTGGACAACCTCCTGGTGTTCGGCAGCAACGGGCGCGTCTACACCGTGCCGGTGGCCAACCTGCCGGGTGCGCGTGGCGACGGCCAGCCCATCACCACGCTGATCGACCTCGACGCCGGCACGCAGCCGCTGCATTACTTTGCCGGCGCCGAGGGCGTCACGCTGCTGCTGTCAGCTTCAGGCGGCTACGGCTTTCTGGCGCGCATCGAGCACATGCTGTCGCGCCAGCGCGGCGGCAAGGCCTTCATCACGGTGGGCGAGGGCGAGCAGGTCTGCCGGCCGTCGGTGGTGGCGCTGGGTTCAGAGCCAAAAACGGCACCAGCGCAGGCGGGGCAAGCGCCGGCAGCTATTCAAACTGTAGCGGCCACGCACGTCGCCTGTGCCTCGACCGGCGGGCGCATCCTGACCTTCGAAATCGGTGAGTTGAAGCTGATGGAAAAAGGCGGCCGCGGCCTGACGCTGATCGACCTGGAGCCCAAGGACACGCTGGCCGGCGCGGCGGCGTATACCCGCAGCGTGCGCATCTTCGGCATCGGCCGGGGCGGCAAACCGCGCGAGGAACAGCTGGAAATCCGCAGCCTGAACAACGCCCGCGCCGCCCGCGCGCGCAAGGGCAAGGCGGCCGACCTGGGCTTCAAGCCGAGCGGCATCGTGCGGGTGGAGTAGGCGCCATGTTCGGACTCGAAGTTTCGGCGATCGGCATTTTCTTGATGCTGCTGACGTCGGTGGCCAGTTTCTTGCTGGGCCGCCGGTTGTCGCGCAATTGGCGCGCCAAGCGGCGTGCCAAGGATGTGGCCAAGGCGCGCGCCAACGAAACGCGCCAGCAACGCCGCGCGCGCGAGCGGCGCCAAGGCGTGCGCTGATGCGCCCGGCTCAGGGCCGGTCACACGCCGGTTCTCGCACCACCGGGCAGGCTGCGTAGCCCTCGGCCTTGATGCCGCCGCCTTGCACGCGGTACGGGTCCATGCATCGGTAGGCGTCGTCGTACGCGCGCCATTGCGCGGCGCACTGCGCGCCGGCGTCGGCAGCCGGGTCCGAGCGCGGCGGCCCGACCAGCTGCGCGCCCGGCACGGCCGAAGCGGGTGCCGCCGGCGCCGAGGCGGCGCGGGCCGACGGCTGGGCCACGTAGTCGCGCGCGGCCTCCAGCTTGCGGTCAGCGCGCACCTGCTCCAGCGCCGTGGGCGGCGGTGGCGTGTCGATGGTCTTGACCGGGCCACGCGTCTCGCCCTTGGCGGGCGTTTGGTCGCTGTAGTGCACCACGCCGCGCTCATCGACCCAGCGCTTGATCTGCGCCTGCGTGGCCGACGCACCGGCGAGCAGGGCGGCGCCAAGCAGCCAGGTGGTCAGGCAAAGGTGGGGGCGGGAAAGGGTCAGCGTGGTCATGGCCGGCAGCTTGAAAATTTCTCGGCCTCCATGCTCGCCAAACCGCTCGGCACGCCGGGTCGGCGCGCGGCGCACGCGCTTGAAGGACAAGGCCGCATCCGCAGAAAAATACTTGCCAATTCGGCCACTGGCGCAAGCAGGGCGTGCGCCAGCAGCTATAGAAAAGGAAGCAACTACGCTTCGTTGACCAGCACCAGCTTGCCCATCACCTCGCGCGAGCCCATGCGCGCGTAGGCGGCTTTCAGCTCGCTCATGGGCATCTGGCGGTCGATCACGGGCTTGATCTTGCCTTGGGCGTACCAGCTGGCCAGCGTCTGCATCATGGCGGCGTTGGCGGCCGGCTCGCGGCGCGCAAAGTCGCCCCAGAACACGCCAACCAGGCTGGCGCCCTTGATGAGCGGCAGGTTGATCTTGATGGCGGGAATCTCGCCCGCCGCAAAACCGACCACCAGGTGCCGGCCGCGCCAGGCGATGGCGCGGAAGGCGGCTTCAGTGAATTCGCCGCCCACCGGGTCGTAGATGACGTCCGGGCCCTTGCCGCCGGTCAGCGCTTTCAGGCGCTCGCGCAAATCCTCGGTGCTGTAGTTGATGGTGTCGTCGGCGCCCAAGGTCTTGCAGAAGGCGCATTTCTCGTCGGTCGAGGCGGCGGCAATCACCTTGGCGCCGGCCTGCTTGGCGATCTGGATGGCCGACATGCCCACGCCGCCGGCGGCGCCCAGCACCAACACGGTTTCGCCAGCCTTCAGCTCGCCGCGGTCCATCAGCGCGTGGTGGCTGGTGGCATAGATCATGATGAAAGCGGCCGCGTCCACCGGCGGAAAACCGGGCGGCAACGGCATGCACAGCTTGGCCGGCGCCAGGGTGTGGGTGCCAAAGCCGCCGGTGCCGCTCAGGCACGCCACGGCCTGGCCGACTTTCAGGTCGGTCACGCCTTCGCCCACCGCCTCGATCACGCCGGCGTACTCGGAGCCGGGCACGAAAGGCAGCTCGGGCTTCATCTGGTACTTGTTCTGCACGATCAGCAGGTCGGGAAAGTTCAGGCTGGCGGCCTGGATGCGGATCAGGACCTGACCCTTGCCCGGCTGCGGCGTGGGCAGTTCCTTCCAGGTCAGGGCGTCGACACCGACGGGGTT
>JAGOVZ010000103.1 GCA_018060485.1 Ottowia sp.
AAAAAATGATTAAAAGCGCCTTCAATCGGGTGAGTCAAAGCGCACGGTAAAGAGTGCACCGGGCGGCTGCTGTCCCGGGTGCGCATCGTCCAGATCGACCACGGCGCGGTGTTGCGCGGCGATCTCGCGCACGATCGACAGGCCCAGGCCGGTGCCGTGCACGTTGGTGCCGAGCGCGCGGTAGAACGGCTGAAACACCGCCTCGCGCTCGGCCGCCGGCACGCCGGGGCCGTTGTCTTCCACCTGCAGCACCAGCGCGCGGCTGAACGGGTCGCTTTGCAGCCGCACCGTGACGTGGCCCGGCGCTGCGGGCGTCGACGTTGTGTAGTGCAGCGCGTTTTCCACCAGATTGCGGATCATCTCCTTCAGCAGCGTCGGGTTGCCTTGCAGCACCAGCTCGGGCGCGCCGGGCTCGGGGCCTTCGTAGCCCAGGTCGATCTGGCGGTCGAAGGCCCGCGGCACGGCTTCGCGCACCACCTCGATGGTCAGCGCGGCCAGGTCGCAGCGCTGTTGCGCCATCGCCGCGCCGCCGGCTTCGGCGCGCGCCAGCGCCAGCAGCTGGTTGACGGTGTGCGTGGCGCGCTCGCTGGCGTGGCCGATTTGCTGCAGCGACTGCTTGAGGTCGCCCGCGCTGGCGCCTTCGCGCTGCGCCAGGTCGGCCTGCAGCGACAGCCCGGCCAGCGGCGTCTTGAGCTGGTGCGCGGCGTCTGCCAGAAAGCGCTTTTGCGTGGCGATGGAATCCTTCAGCCGCGTCAGCAAGTCGTTGACCGAGCCGACCAGCGGCGCCACTTCCTGCGGCACGGCGTGGTCGTCCAACGGGCTCAAATCGTCCGGGCGGCGCTCGCGGATGCGCAATTCGAGCTGCGACAGCGGCTTGATGCCGCGCACCAGCGCCAGCCACACCAGCAGCACCGCCAGCGGCAGGATGGCGAACTGCGGCAGCATCACGCCCTTGATGATTTCGGCCGCCAGCACGCTGCGCTTTTCGCGCGTTTCGGCCACCTGCACCAGCGCCGGCGTGGCGCTGTCCGCCACCGGCACCCACAGGTGGGCGATGCGCACCGGCAGGCCGCGGAATTCGGCATCGCGCAGGTGCGGCTCGTCGAAGGCCTGGCGCGCGCCCTCGTCGCCTTCGAGTGGCGCAGGCGGCGGCAGCTCGCGCTCGCCCGAGAGGAATTCGCCCTTCGGCCCCAGCACCTGGTAGTAGACGTTGTCGGCGTCGTCGGCGCGCAGCAGCTCGCTGGCCGGCTGCGGCAGCGAAAAGCGCAGCCGGTGGTTGGGCCCCGGCTGGATGAACTGCGCCAGCGCCTGCGCGTTGTAGACCAGCGCGCGGTCGAACGGCTTGTTGGCCAGGTTCTGCGCCACCAACCACGTCAGCGCCAGGCTGATCGGCCACAGCAGCAGCAAGGGCGTCAGCATCCAGTCCAGGATTTCGCCGAACAGCGAGCGCTGGTTGCGCTGAAAAATCTTGACGGCCATGCTGCGTATTTTATAGCTACCGGCGCTTTCCCCTCAAGCGCTGGCAGCCCATTTCATTCAAATCGTGCGCGCCAGAAAGCGGGCTGCGCAGCAAGCCCGCTGGTATTCAAGTGGCCGCGGAGCAGGCCATTCGGGAACGCCGTGGCCGGGGTCCCCCCGGTCACCAGCGTTGTCCCCCTGGGGGGAAGGCGCCGCAGGCGACTCAGGGGGGAATCTTCTCGAGGCAGTAACCCAAACCCCGCACCGTCGCGATGCGGATCGGCCCCTTCTCGATCTTCTTGCGCAGGCGGTGGATGTAGACCTCGATCGCGTTGTTGCTCACCTCTTCGCCCCATTCACACAGGCGCTCGACCAGCTGCTCCTTGCTCACCAGCCGGCCCGAACGCTGCAGCAACACCTCCAGCAGCCCCAGCTCGCGCGCCGACAGGTCGACCATCTTGCCGTCGATGCTGGCCACGCGGCCGGTCTGGTCGTATTCGAGCGGGCCGTGCTTGATGGTGGCGCTGGCCGCGCCCATGCCGCGCCGCGTCAGCGCCCGCACGCGCGCTTCCAGCTCCTGCAGGCTGAAGGGCTTGGCCATGTAGTCGTCGGCGCCGTAGTCCAGGCCCTTGACGCGCTCTTCCACGCTGTCGGCGGCCGTGAGGATCAGCACCGGCAGCGTCTGCCCGCGCGCGCGCAGCTTCTTTAACACCTCCAGCCCGTGCATCTTGGGCAGGCCGAGGTCGAGGATGAGCAGGTCGAACTCGGTGTTGGTCAGCAGCGCGGCGTCGGCCTCGCTGCCGTTGGCCACGTGGTCGACCGCCGCGCCCGAGCCGCGCAGGCTGCGCATCAGACCGTCGGCCAGCACCTGATCGTCTTCGGCGATGAGGATGCGCATGGGTTGTCTCCTAATGTGGCGCTGCCTGTGGTGTGCCGGCGCCCCGCGCCGTGTCCCTTGCGTTCCATTCTAGGAGTTGCGCCGGCCGCGGTAAGCAGGTGTGACCCGGATGCCGGTGCGCGCGCTGCCTGGTCGCCCATGCGCTTTTAGGTCGCCCCTTCGGCATACGCCTCCAGCCCCAGCGCCACCACCGTCGCCACCTCGTCGCCGACGGCGGCGCGAAACTCGGCCTCCGCCTGCGCCACCGCGTCGCGAAAGGCCGCCAGCCAATCGAGCCCTGTCGGCGTGAAGACGATGCGCCGCGCGCGGGCGTCGCGCGGGTCGTCCTCGCGCGCGACGATGCCCCAGGCGACACACTGATCGACCAGATCGCCCATGGCCTGCTTGGTCATGCCCGCCGACTGCGCCAGCTCGGTCAGGCGGGCGCCTTCGAGCGGCAGGTGGCGCGTCAGGTGGATGTGCGCAGCGCCCACCTTGTCGCGCGCGGCCAGATGCGACAGCGCCAACGGTGCCTCGGCGCTCGCGGCCATCAACTGCAGCACGCGCTGGTCAAACCGTCGCATGGCGTGGCCCAGCAGGCGGCCCAGGTGGGTCTGGCGCCAGCGGTCGTCGGGCGGCGGTTGAAGCGGCTCGTCACGCATGCCCAAATCGTAAGGCAAACTGACCTAAAAATCTGTTTACGACAATCAATGGATTCCTATACAGTCCTGGTCAAGCATCCAGTCAAATCACGCCAGTGATGCGCAACGTATTGATTTAAAAGGAAGAATCATGGACATGGCGGTCAAGAGCGACAACAGCGAAAAAGCCAAGGCCCTGCAAGCGGCGCTGGCGCAGATCGAAAAGCAGTTCGGCAAGGGCACCATCATGCGCCTGGGCGAGGGCGAGGCGATCGAGGACATCCAGGTCGTTTCCACCGGCTCGCTGGGGCTCGACATCGCCCTGGGCGTGGGCGGCCTGCCGCGCGGCCGCGTGATCGAAATCTACGGCCCTGAATCGTCGGGCAAGACCACGCTGACGCTGCAGGTCATTGCCGAAATGCAAAAGCTGGGCGGCACCTGCGCCTTCATCGACGCCGAGCACGCGCTGGACACCGGCTACGCCGAAAAGCTGGGTGTGAACCTGCATGAAATGCTGATCAGCCAGCCCGACACCGGCGAGCAGGCGCTGGAAATCGTCGATTCGCTGGTGCGCTCGGGCGCGGTCGATCTGGTGGTCATCGACTCGGTGGCGGCGCTCACGCCCAAGGCCGAGATCGAAGGCGAAATGGGCGATTCGCTGCCCGGCCTGCAGGCGCGCCTGATGAGCCAGGCGCTGCGCAAGCTCACCGCCACCATCAAGAAGACCAACTGCACGGTGATCTTCATCAACCAGATCCGCATGAAGATCGGCGTCATGTTCGGCAGCCCCGAGACGACGACCGGCGGCAACGCGCTGAAGTTTTACGCCAGCGTGCGCCTGGACATCCGCCGCACCGGCACCATCAAGAAGGGCGACGTGGCCATTGGCAACGAGACCAAGGTGAAGGTGGTCAAGAACAAGGTCAGCCCGCCCTTCAAGACGGCCGAGTTCGACATCCTGTTTGGCGAAGGCATCAGCCGCGAGGGCGAGATCATCGACATGGGCGCCAACGCCAAGGTGCTCGACAAATCCGGCGCCTGGTACGCCTACAACGGCGAAAAAATCGGCCAGGGGCGCGACAACGCGCGCGAGTTTCTGCGCGAGAACCCCGATCTGGCGCGAGAAATCGAGAATAAAGTGCGCGAGTCTCTCGGTATCGCCGAGCGTCCGGCGGCGCTGGCGGGTGGGGCTGAGGCGGACGAGGCCTGAGGGCGGAAGAATATCAATGAAAAGTGGCTCTGGCGCTTGTCCATCAAGCGCAAGCAGCTATTGAAAACAGAGTGATCAGTCGATGACTTCTGGCGCCCGCGTCCCCTCCCTCAAAGGCCGTGCGCTGCGCTACCTGGCCGCGCGCGAGCATTCGCGGGCCGAGCTGCAGGCCAAGCTGGCGCGCCACGTCACCTACGAGGATGAGCCCGGCGCGCTGACCCGCGTGCTGGACGAGCTGGCGGCCAAGGGCTTCATCAACGAGGCGCGCGTGGCCGAATCGCTGCTGCACCGCCGCGCCGGGCGCCTGGGCCAAGCGCGCGTGCTGCAAGAGTTGCGCGCCAAGGGGCTGCCGGACGAGATCATGGCCGACGCGGCGGACCAGCTGCGCACCACCGAACTGGCGCGCGCGCGCGAGGTGTGGCGCAAGAAATTCGGCCAAGTGCCGGTCGATGCGGCCGACAAGGCACGCCAGATGCGCTTTCTGGCCGGGCGCGGCTTTGGCGCCGAGACGGCGCGCCGGGTGCTGGCGGGCGGGTACGACGAGGACGCTTGACGGCGAGCCTTGGGTCGTGCCGACCGGTCGGCGGTCCGGCTCCGCCGCATCGCGCTTGGTGAATAGTGCACACGATTTCCCCCCAATTGGGTATTGACGACCCGCCGCCTGAAGCATTCCAATAGCAACCGTCCCAGCTGTTTCTAAATGTTGTTTTCGGTAACCGCCAACTGAGCGTCGATACAGCAGGCCGGGGCGAATCAGGGAGAGTCAAAATGACCATCGTCTATGCCTTGAGCCCCAAGGGCGAGCGCGAATGCGCGGCCGATCCCCCCACCCTGCCTGCCGAGCTGAGCGGCCTGTTGCGCATGGTCGATGGCCATCGCACCCGGCAAGACCTGCTGCGCGCCACCGAGAAAAGCGCATTGACGGCCGGCGGCTTGCGCTGGCTGACCGACGCCGGTTACATTCGGCCGGCCTCCGACGCTGCTCCGCAGCCGGGCAAACAGGGGGCTCGGCCGGCGCTGACGCCCTTGCCGGCACTGCCGAGTTCGGCCGCACCCGAGCAGTCACGCAGCGAAGCCGACGTGCGCCAGACCCTGGCCGAATTCATGGTCAAGGGCATTCGCCGGCATCTGGGTGAAGCGGGTTACCCGCAACGCCGCCAAATCGAGCGCGCCAAGGCGGTGGGCGATTTGCTGCCGCACCTGTACCCGCTGGTCGATGCGATCCTGGAGCGCGTGGGCAGCGAAGCCGCGGCCGAGTTTGCCGATACCGCCGCGTTCATCTTGCACCCGCTGGAGCGCGACGGGCTGCTGAACGGAGGCGGCCGTCGTCACATGTTGACGGGCGTCTACTCCGAAATTTATAGCTGCTCGCGCAGGCCCGACGTGCGCCAGGCCGCTATTTGATCTGAATTTTTAGCGCTGCGCGTGCGCCGCAGCGTTCAAAGCCCCAGCATCAGCTTAAGGTTCTGCACCGCCGCGCCGCTGGCGCCCTTGCCCAGGTTGTCGAGCCGCGCCACGGCCACCGCCTGCGCCGCCTCGGGGTTGCCGAAGACGCGAATCTCAAGCAGGTTGGTGTTCTTCAGCGCCACCGCATCCAGCTTGCCGGATTCCGGCGCGTCCTGCACCGTCACGGCCTCGGCGCCGGCATAGTGCGCGCGGTAGGCCGCCAGCAATTGCGCGGCGGTCGGCTTGCCCGGCAGCAGATCAAGGTGCAGCGGCAGTTCCACCAGCATGCCCTGGTCGAAATTGCCCACCGCCGGCACGAAGATCGGCCGGCGCGTGAGGCGGCCGTATTTCATGATCTCGGGAATGTGCTTGTGCTGCAGGCCGAGCGCGTACAGCTCATAGGCCGGCGCGTTGCCCGCTTCGTAGGCCTCGATCATCTGGCGCCCGCCGCCCGTGTAGCCGCTGACCGAAGGCAGCACGGTGGGGTGGTCCGCCGGCAGCAGCCCGGCATCGACCAGCGGCCGCAGCAACGCGATGGCGCCGGTGGCGTAGCAGCCGGGGTTGGCCACGCGCTCGGCTTGCTGCACGGCGGCGCGCTGGTCTTTCGACAACTCGGGGAAGCCGAAAGTCCAGCCTTCGGCCACGCGGTGCGCCGTGCTGGCGTCGATGATGCGCGGCTTCTTGCCCGGCAGCGCGTCGATCATGGCCACCGATTCGCGTGCCGCGTCGTCGTGCAGGCACAGGATGACCAGATCGACACCGGCCATGATCTCGCGCTTGGCGTTGGCGTCCTTGCGTTTGGCCGGGTCGATGCTGACGAGATCGACGCCCGGCATGTCCGCCAGCCGCTCGCGAATCTGCAGCCCGGTGGTGCCGGCTTCGCCGTCGATGAAAACCTTGGCCATTGCGTGTGGTCCTTTGCGTGGCGCCGCGTCATGGCAACGTAAGCCCGGGCGCGAGAATTGGTGCGTCGCACCATGATACATTCGTGCGCTGCGGCCCGCATTCCCGTCGTCCTGACGCGCCAAGCGCCGTCTGGGTTGCGTCGGCCGACCGTTCACACACCACTCCAGAGGGCTTCATGAAGATCCACGAGTACCAGGGCAAGGAGATCCTGCGTCAATTCGGCGTGCCCGTGCCGCGCGGCATCCCGGCATTCACCGTTCAAGAGGCCGTCGAAGCGGCGCAAAAGCTGGGCGGCCCCGTGTGGGTGGTCAAGGCGCAGATCCACGCCGGCGGCCGCGGCAAGGGCGGCGGCGTGAAGGTCGCCAAGTCGATTGACGACGTCAAAAAGCTGGCCGGCGAGATCCTGGGCATGCAGCTCAAGACGCATCAGACCGGGCCTGAAGGCCAGAAAGTGCGCCGCCTGTACATCGAGGACGGCGCCGATATTCAAAAAGAGTATTACGTCTCGGTCGTCACCGACCGCGGCACGCAGAAGGTGGCCTTCATCGCCAGCAGCGAAGGCGGCATGGACATCGAGGAGGTGGCGCACAGCCACCCCGAGAAGATCATCAAGGTGTTCGTCGATCCGCTGGTCGGCATGACCGATGCCGATGCGAAGGAACTGGCCGACGGCATCGGCATTCCCGCCGACTCCACCGCGCAGGCCGTGGACGTGTTCAAGAAGCTCTACAAGTGCTACATGGACACCGACGCCAGCCTGGTTGAAATCAACCCGCTGAACCGTGACAGCAAGGGCAACATCATGGCGCTGGACTCGAAGTTCAACTTCGACAGCAACGCCCTGTATCGCCACCCCGAGATCGTGGCCCTGCGCGATCTGGACGAAGAAGATCCGGCCGAGATCGAAGCCAGCAAGTTCGACCTGGCCTACATCAGCCTGGACGGCAACATCGGCTGCCTGGTGAACGGCGCCGGCCTGGCCATGGCCACCATGGACACCATCAAGCTGTTTGGCGGCGAGCCCGCCAACTTCCTCGACGTGGGCGGGGGCGCCACCCCCGAGAAGGTGACCGAAGCCTTCAAGATCATGCTGAAAAACCCGAAAGTGAAGGCCATCCTGGTCAACATCTTCGGCGGCATCATGAAGTGCGACACCATCGCCACCGGTGTCATCACGGCGTCGAAAGCGGTGGACCTGAAAGTGCCGCTGGTGGTGCGCATGAAAGGCACCAACGAAGAACTGGGCAAGAAGATGCTGGCCGAGTCGGGCCTGCCCATCATCAGCGCCGACACCATGGCCGAAGCGGCGCAAAAAGTCGTTGCCGCCGTCAAAGCCTGAAGGAGCCGCAAACCATGTCCATCTACGTCAACAAGAACACCAAGGTCATCACCCAGGGCATCACCGGCAAGACCGGGCAGTTCCACACCCAGAAGTGCCAGGAATACGCCAACGGCAAGAACTGCTTCGTGGCGGGCGTGAACCCCAAGAAGGCCGGTGAGTCGATCTTCAACATCCCCATCTTCGCCAGCGTGAAAGACGCGGCCAAGGAAACCGGCGCCACCTGCAGCGTGATCTACGTGCCCCCGGCGGGCGCCGCGGCCGCGATCTGGGAAGCGGTGGAAGCCGACCTGGATTTCGTGGTCTGCATCACCGAAGGCATCCCGATCCGGGACATGCTGGACGTGCGCAACAAGATGAAGCAAAAAGAGGCCAAGGGCGGCAAGAAGACGCTGCTGCTCGGCCCCAACTGCCCCGGCATCATCACGCCCGACGAGATCAAGATTGGCATCATGCCGGGCCACATCCACAAGAAGGGCCGTGTCGGCGTGGTCAGCCGCTCCGGCACGCTGACCTATGAAGCGGTGGCCCAACTGACCGAACTCGGCATCGGCCAGTCGACTGCCGTGGGCA
>JAGOVZ010000307.1 GCA_018060485.1 Ottowia sp.
GCTCGCGCGGGGCGCGGTCGAGGTCGACCGGAAAGCGCTCAGGGTGCGCCAGCGCCCACGCAGTCTTGGGATCGAGGTCAAGCGACAGCATGCCGCCGGCCTGCGGCGCAATCTCGTCGGCGGCAAAGCCATAGAAGCGCAGCAACCAGTCGGCCTGGTACAGCCGGTGCTCGCGCAGCAGCGGCGGCGCCTGCGCGGGCAGCGTGGCCGAGGCGTGCGGGATCGGGCTGAAGGCCGAGTAGTACACGCGCTTGAGGCGGTAGGCGCCGTACAGCTGCGCGCTGGTGGCCAGGATGGTGGCGTCGCTCGCGCCATCGGCGCCGACGATCATCTGCGTGCTCTGGCCCGCAGCGGCAAAGGTGGGCGCGGCGGCGCGGCGCGGGCGGGCGCCGGGCAGCAGGCGAATCGGCTGGGCTTGCTGCTCGCGCTTTTGCGCCTGGGCGTCGTCAATCGACAGGCGCAGTGCCGCCATGCTGCGGCGGATGCGACCGCCGTCTTTTTCAGGCGCCAGTTGCGCCAGGCCGGCTTGCGTGGGCAACTCGATGTTGACCGACAGGCGGTCGGCCCAGCGCCCGGCCTGCGCCAGCAGATCAGGCGCCGCATCGGGAATCGTCTTCAGGTGGATGTAGCCGCGAAAGTCGTGCACCTCGCGCAGCGTGCGGGCCACGCGCACCAGTTGCTCCATGGTGTAGTCGGGGCTCTGGATGATGCCGCTGGAGAGAAACAGCCCCTCGATGCAGTTGCGGCGGTAGAAGTCGAGCGTGAGCGCCACCACCTCTTCGACCGAAAAGCGCGCACGCTGCACGTTGCTGCTGCTGCGGTTGATGCAGTACGCGCAGTCGTACAGGCAGAAGTTGGTGAGCAGGATTTTGAGCAGCGAGATGCAGCGCCCGTCGGGCGCAAAGCTGTGGCAGATGCCCGCGCCTTCATTGCTGCCGATGCCGCCCTGGCCCCCGCCCGCGCGCGACGAATCGCGCCGCGTGCCGCCGCTGGAGGCGCAGCTGGCGTCGTACTTGGCGGCATCGGCCAAAATAGCGAGCTTGGAGGCAAGTTCCACTGTTCAAATGTACAGTTACTGAAGGCACCTGTCCTTGGCTTTTGACATACCGGCCACATCTTTTTTGAACACGGCCGCCGCTTCATGCAACACCAGAAAATCCTCATCCTCGACTTCGGCTCCCAGGTCACGCAGCTCATCGCCCGCCGCGTGCGCGAGGCGCATGTGTATTGCGAGGTGCACCCGTGCGACGTGACGGACGACTGGGTGCGCCAGTACGCGGCCGACGGCACGCTGAAGGGCGTGATCCTCTCCGGCAGCCACGCCAGCGTGTACGAGGTGGACGACCGCGCGCCCGACGCCGTGTTTGCCCTGGGCGTGCCCGTGCTGGGCATCTGCTACGGCATGCAGACCATGGCGCAGCAGTTGGGCGGCAAGGTGGAGGGCGGCCACACGCGCGAATTTGGCTACGCCGAAGTGCGTGCGCGCGGCCACACGGCGCTGCTCAAGGGCATCGAGGATTTCCACACGCCCGAAGGCCACGGCATGCTCAAGGTGTGGATGAGCCATGGCGACAAGGTGACCGCGCTGCCGCCGGGCTTCAAGCTGATGGCCAGCACCGATTCGTGCCCCATCGCCGGCATGGCCGACGAGGCGCGCCATTTCTACGGCGTGCAGTTTCACCCCGAGGTCACGCACACGGTGCAGGGCAGGGCGCTGCTGGAGCGCTTTGTGCTCGACATCTGCGGCACGCGGCCCGATTGGGTGATGCAGGGCCACATTGAAGAAGCGGTGCAGAAAATCCGCGATCAGGTGGGCGATGAGGAAGTGATCCTCGGCCTGTCGGGCGGCGTCGATTCATCCGTGGCGGCGGCGCTGATCCACCGCGCGATTGGCGATCAACTCACCTGCGTGTTCGTCGACCACGGCCTGCTGCGCCTGAACGAGGGCGACATGGTGATGGACATGTTTGCGGGCAAGCTGCATGCGAAGGTGGTGCGCGTGGATGCGAGCGATCTGTTTCTGCGCGAACTGGCGGGCGTGAGCGACCCGGAGCAGAAGCGCAAGATCATCGGCCGGCTGTTCGTCGATGTGTTCAAGGCCGAGGCGGAAAAGCTCAAGGCCGCTGTTGCTACGCAAAACATAGCTGCTGGCGCACGTCCGTCAAGCGCTGGAGCCACTTTCTTGGCCCAAGGCACGATCTACCCGGACGTCATCGAATCCGGCGGTGCCAAGTCGAAGAAGGCGGTCGTCATCAAGAGCCACCACAACGTCGGCGGCCTGCCCGAGCAGCTGGGCCTGAAGCTGCTGGAGCCGCTGCGCGACCTGTTCAAGGACGAGGTGCGCGAGTTGGGCGTGGCGCTTGGCCTGCCGCACGACATGGTGTACCGCCACCCCTTCCCGGGTCCGGGCCTGGGCGTGCGCATCCTGGGCGAGGTGAAGAAGGAATACGCCGACCTGCTGCGCCGCGCCGACGCCATCTTCATCGAAGAGCTGCGCTCGACCATCGAGCCGAACAGCGGCAAGAGCTGGTACGACCT
>JAGOVZ010000104.1 GCA_018060485.1 Ottowia sp.
ACGGTCAACGCCGAACCTGCAGCGCCCCCGGATTGACGATGTTGGTCGGCGTGCCGCGCAGGTAGTTGATGACGTTGTCGAACGCGGCGCCAAAGTACAGCTCGTAGCTGTCCTGCTCCACGTAGCCGATGTGGGGCGTGCAGATGCAGTTCTCCAGCCGCAGCAGCGCGTGGCCCTGCAGGATCGGCTCTGTCTCGAACACATCGACCGCCGCCATGCCGGGCCGGCCGCGATTGAGCGCACTGACCAGCGCATCGGGCTCGATCAGCTCGGCACGCGAGGTGTTGACCAGCAGCGCCGTCGGCTTCATGCGGCTCAGATCCTCCAGCTTGACCAGGCCGCGCGTGCTGTCGGCCAGTCGCAGATGCAGCGACAGCACGTCGGAGAAAGCAAAGAAATCGGCGCGCGAGGCGGCGGCATGGTGCCCGTCGGCGCGCGCGCGCGACAACGAATCGGGCGAGCCCCAGACCATGACCTGCATGCCGAACGCCCGCCCAAAGCCGGCCACCAACTGGCCGATCTTGCCGTAGCCCCAGATGCCGAGCGTGCGCCCGCGCAACACCGTGCCAAGCGCAAAGTTGGGCGGCATCGACGCCGCCTTCAACCCCGACTGCTGCCACGCGCCGTGCTTGAGGTTGCCGATGTATTGCGGCAGCCGGCGCGCCGCCGCCATGATGAGTGCCCACGTCAACTCGGCCGCGGCCACCGGCGAGCCCACGCCTTCGGCCACCGCAATGCCGCGCTCGGTGCAGGCGGTGACGTCGACATGGCTGCCGATGCGGCCGGTCTGCGACACCATCTTCAGGCGCGGCAGCTTCTCGATCAGCGCCCGCGTGAGTTGCGTGCGCTCGCGGATCAGCACAATGACGTCGGCGTCGCGCAAACGCACCGACAACTGACCGAGACCCTTGACGGTGTTGGTGTACACCTTGGCTGGATAGGCTTCCAGCTTGGACGCGGCCGCCAGCTTGCGCACGGCGTCCTGATAGTCGTCGAGGATCACGATGTTCATGCCGGCATTGTGCCTTTGGCGACACGCGGCGCGGCAAGGAGCCCTGCAGTGAACCCCGGTCTTGGCTGGCGGCGCCCGTCCATCGGCATGAAACCGATACAGCCATCGACGGCATGGGCGGCACGCCGCAGACAACGCCATCGCCCACGACGCGCCCGAACCTATGACCGAACGTCAGGCTCGGCGCGGCAGTGCGGCCTGCGCTTCGGCCGCCGCCAGGCGATCAAGTTCAGCACAGACGTCGATGAGTCGCCCCGAGATGCGCAGGCGCCCGCTGGTGCCCGCGGGGCGCCAGGCGTCGGGCAGGTGCGTCACGCGCAGCGTGGGCGACGCGGGGTGATTTTGCGCAACCGCCTGGTCGACGATGGCGCGCGCATTCGGCATTTCTGCCCTCGACCGGCCTGCCGAATCAAGCGCTGCGGCGTCGCTACCTTCGGACAGCATTGGCCGTTGCGCTACCTTTTCCACCGGCGAAGCAATCTCGCGCATGCGCTTTTGCGTCGCCCGTCGCCGCGCTGCCTCGATCCAGCCGCTGTCCGACGGCGTGGCCGAACGCACAGCGCCTTGAATCAGGGCACGAGTGCGGCGATAGCTCGGCACGGCCACATCGGCGAGGTAAATGACGTTGTTTCCCATGTAAAACCCTTCAGAAGAAGTGAGGTTGGACACAGGCAGGATTGAGATGACCAGCGCGCAGAGCGCATGGCCTTGAGCGCCGTCGCAGGGTGCGCACGACGGGCTCGGCTGGCGCCGACCGCCGACTGCACGCCCGCCACCCGCGGCGGCGCGGACGTGGCGCTACATGAGCATGCTGTTGCGGATGAGGCCCACGGCGCGGCCTTCGATTTCGAACGGGTCGCCCGGCTGAACCACGATGGTGGGGTAATCCGGGTTCTCGGCGTGCAGTTCGATCTGGTTCTTGTGCCGATGAAAGCGCTTGACCGTGACGTCATCGCCCAGGCGGGCCACCACGATCTGGCCGTTGCGGGCGTCGCGTGCAGATTGCACGGCCAGCAGGTCGCCATCCATGATGCCGGCGTCACGCATCGACATGCCGCGCACCCGAAGCAGGTAGTCTGGCCGTTCGGCGAACAGGCTCGGCTCGAGGTGGTAAGTCTGATCGACGTGTTCTTGCGCCAGGATGGGCGAGCCGGCAGCCACCCGGCCCACCAAGGGCAGCGCCAGTTGCGCCATGCCCGGCAGCGACATGCTGAAAGCGTCACCCCGAAGCCCCTGGCGACCCGCGCCCTTCAAGCGGATGCCGCGCGAGGTACCGCTGACCAGTTCAATCACGCCCTTGCGTGCCAGGGCCTGCAGATGCTCTTCGGCCGCGTTGGCCGACTTGAAACCCAGCTCGGCCGCGATCTCGGCGCGCGTGGGTGGCGCGCCAGTGCGCGCAATCGCGTGCTGCACCAATTGCAGAATCTGATGTTGGCGAGCGGTAAGCTTGGGGCTGTCGGTCATGGCGTCCTCCGGCTATCGGGTTCGTCGAAAACTGTGTTGATATCCAGTTACTGTATTTTTACCCAGTTTTCGACAGCATGCAAGCGCCAACACCCCGTTTTTTCTTCGGCCGTCGCTACTCGGGCCAGGCGCCCCTTCCCGCGCTCACCTGCTGGCCCGCCCGCGCATTCCTTTGCGGCCGGCGTTCGTCGGCGGCATCTTTCGCCACGCACTCGGCGAGCGGCCGAACCAGCGCGCAAACGCGCGCGTGAAATTGCCCTGCGCCGCGTAGCCCAGCATCGAGGCGATCTCGGATACCGGCATGTCGGTTTCCTGCAGCATGCGCGTGGCCAGCCGTTGGCGCGATTGCTCCAGCAACTGCTCGGAGGTGCAGCCGGCTGCCGCCAGGCGCCGATACGGCTTGTGCCGATGCGCGCCGAACTGGGCGGCAATCACTTCATTGCTGCAATGGCCGCGCAGCATGCGGGCCTCGATGGCGTGTTGCACCTGGCCGAAAAAGTCGGTCGGCTGGTCGGTTTCCAGCGCCTGCAACTGCTTTTTCAAGAACGCGGCGAGTTGCGGGTCTGCACTCTCTCGTGCGCGATCTAAGTCGGCGTCCTGAAAAAGCACCTCATGGCGCGGCTGGTCGAACAACACCGGCGCGCGGAAGAACGCGGTGTAGGGCGCAAAGTCCGCCGGCCGGCGCTGCGCCATGCGCACAAGGGCCGGGCGCCATTCGGTGCCGAAGACTTGCGCCAGGTTGCGCGCGCCGCCGGCCAGAAAGGCGGTCAACAAGGGCTGGCTGCCCGCAAAGCGCGCATCGGTTTCGTAGGCCAGCACGGCGTAGCCCTGGTCGCTTTCCAGCGTCAGGCGAATGCCGCGGCACCAGATGCGGGCATAGCGCAACAGGCTGGCCAGCGCCTCGCGCGCCGTGGGCGCATTGAGCGCCAATGCGCGCACCGGGCCCACGTTGTCGAGTTGGGCCTGCGCGCCCAGCAACAGCGGCAGGTGCTCGATGCCACTGGTATCGATCGCGTCCTGAACCACCCGGCCATGCAACTGAATCGGCGACGGTGCGAGTGGGTCGCTCAACGTCCTGACACCGACGCCGTGGCGGCGCAGCAGCGCGTCGGCATTGTGGCCGTGCTTGCGCAACACGTGCGCCACGACCGACAAGGTGCCGATCGGCAGCGAATTGGTGTGACGGTCAGCGCTGGGCATGGCGCCCAACCGCAAGCCGGGGCAGATCGGCTTCACCGTGCCTGGCATGGCGCTGGCCTGAGATGGCGGCCGATCTCAAAGGGCGCGTCGCCCTGGTGACCGGCGTCGGACCGGGGCTCGGCCAGGGCATCGCGGTCGGGTTGGCCCGCGCCGGGGCCAGCGTGGTGGTGTGCGATGTCAACGACGAAGCCATCGCCGCCACGCGAAAGGATGCCGAAGGCGAAGGCGCCGAATGCCTGGCGCTGCGCTGCGACATGTCGGACAGCCAGCCGGTGCGCGAGATGTTCGACGCCGCCCGGGCGCGCTTTGGCAGCTTGCACATCCTGGTCAACAACGCCGCGCTCACGCCCAACCGCCCGGTGCACACCGAACGGCGCAACCGGCTGTATGCCTACAACAGCACGCCAGTGCCGCGCGACACGCTGAACTTCGCCGCCGAAATCACCGATGAAGAGTGGCACCGCTACTGGGGCGTGAACGTCCAGGGCGTGTTCTATTGCACGAGGGAGGCGCTCAAGCTGATGCAGCCGCAGCGCTATGGGCGCATCGTCAACGCGGCCTCCATCGCCGGTCTGTCGGCCAAGAGCGCGCACAGCCCGCACTACAGCGCGACCAAGGGGGCGGTCCATCGCCTTTACGCGCTCGGTCGCGCACGAAGTGGCCGGCGCCGGCATCCTGGTCAACTCCATGGCGCCGGGCGGCGTCGCCACGCCGGCCTTTCTGGGCTATCTGGATGCCATCGGTGAAGAAGCGCGCAACCGGTTGTGGCAGGGCTGCCCGACGGGGCGCTTCGGCACCATCGAAGAATACGTCGCCACCGTGCTGCACCCGGCCGGCGAGCACTACATGACCGGGCAGGTGCTCAGCCCCAACGGCGGTTCGGTGATCTGAACAGCGAGGACGACCCTGAACCTTCAAGACCTTGACCGCCTGCACGCCAGCGACCCTGCCTGGGCCGCTGCATGGGGCGCGCTCGCCGCGCGCAGCACCGGCGATTCGCTCGACCCCAAGCTGGCTGCATTGATTCGCCTGAACATCGACGTGACGGCCACGCACCTGTATGCGCCGGGCGTACGGCGTCACATCCGTGCGTGCATTGAAGCGGGCGCCACACGGGCCGAGATTCTGGCCGTGTTCAAGCTCGCGGCGGTGATCGGCATTCACGCCCTGGCACTCGGCGTGCCCGCGCTGGAGGCCGAGCTGAAAGCCCGCAACGTGCCGAACGAAGCGCTGCCCGCTCCAGCGACACCCGTCACCGACGCGGTGCGCGCACGCGGCCAGTTCAACCCGCTGTGGGAAACGCTGTCGCAGTGGGACCCGGTCTGGCTCGAACGCTTTCTGGCCATGGGCTTGCCGCTGTGGACGGATGGCGTGCTGCCGCCGCCGTGGATCGAGTTGCTGTGCATCTCGGGCGACGCGGCCATCACCCACATTTACGCCCACGGCACGCAACGCCACATCGAAGCCGCGTTGGCCATGGGCGCCACGCGCGAGCAGGTGCTGGACGTGCTGAAGATCGTCAGCCTGCAAGGCATCGAGTCAATGGAGTTGGCCTTGCCCATGCTGGAAGCGGCGTGCGCGGAAACCACCACCTGAGTGAACTGATTTTTATAGATCCAAGGAGACAGACCATGACCCGTTCTTTCAAGCTTCCCCGCCGCAGCATGCTGCTGGCACTGGCCTGCACGCTGGTAGGCACCACCGCGCTGGCGCAGGATCCGTTTCCCAGCAAGTCGATCCGCATCGTCGCCGCGGGCGCCCCGGGCGGCGGCATGGATCTGCTGGCGCGCGTGATCGGCGACCACATGCAGCGCACGCTGAAGCAGCCCGTGATCGTCGACAACCGCCCCGGCGGCAACGGCGTGATCGCGGCCAACGCGGTGCTGAACGCACCGGCCGACGGCTACACGCTGCTGCTGACGGCCGCCTCGTTCACCGTCATGAGCCAGGCCATCGCCAAGAAGCCGGCCTACGACGTCACGCGCGACCTGATGCCGGTGGCCCAGATCGGCTCGGGTGGTGTGTTCCTCGTCGTGTCGCCGAGCTTTCCTGCGAAGACCATGAAAGAGCTGGTCGATCTGGTGAAGGCCGAACCCGACAAGCATTCCTACGCCTCGTTCGGCGTCGGCTCGTCGGGCCATCTCGTCATGGCGGCGCTGGAGAACCAGACCGGCATGCGCATCAATCATGTGCCTTACAAAGGCATGCAGCAGATCCTGGGCGACCTGATGAACGGCAACGTCAAGATCGGCGTCGTCGATGTGTCGTCGTCGCTGGCGCTCATCAAGGCCGGCAAGATCAGGCCCCTGGCCGTAAGCGGGTCGGCGCGCATGCCCGCGTCGCCCGACGTGCCGACCATGACTGAGCAAGGCTATCGCTTCGACACCGATGGCTGGTTTGCGCTGTTCGCCCCCAAGAACACGCCGCCCGCCGTCGTGTCCGTGCTCAATCGCGAGGTGGCCGATGCGCTGGCAGCGCCCGAGTTGAAGGCGCGCCTTTTGCAACTGAACCTGGCCAACGCACCGCGCAAGACGCCCGAGCAGTTTGCGCAAACCGTGCGTGACGACCTGAAGGTGTGGACCAAGATCGCCCAGGACAACAAGATCACGCCCGACGGTTGAGAAGGCACCCCATGATTGCGCGCACGATGGGCGCTGCCGGATTCGGCGCGCGCAGCATCGCCCCGGGGCTGATGATCTGCCTGACCATCGCCCTGGCGGCCACCTTCCTGTCCGAACACTACGGCGGCCCACAGTTTCTGTACGCGCTGCTGTTCGGCATGAGCCTGAACTTCCTGACGCCATCGGATTCGGCGCGCACCGTATTGCGCCTGGGCGTCGCGCTCCTGACGCAAGTGCTCAGCCGGGACGCGACGGCCGCAGGCATCTTCCTGGGTGCCACCATTCACGACGTGGCGCAGGTGGTCGGCGCGGGCTACATGATCTCGCCTGAGGCGGGTGATGTGGCCACCGTGGTCAAGCTGCTGCGCGTGGCGATGCTGTTGCCGGTTGTGGCGCTGGTCGGCATCTATTTCGGCCGGCGCGAAGGCGGCCAGTCGTCCAGCCTGCTGGCCACCGTGCCCTGGTTTCTGCTGGTGGTTGCCGCGCTGGTCATCGTGATCAGCCTGCACTGGGTGCCGCCGCCGCTCATCACCGCCATGCAGGACACGTCCCGCTGGTGCCTGGTCGTCGCCATTGCCGGACTCGGCGTGAAAACCTCGATTCAGCAGCTGGCGCAGGTGGGCTGGCGGCCGATCGCGGTGCTGCTGGCGAACACGGTGTTTCTGGCGGTCTTTGCGGGCGCCCTGCTGGCGCGCGCCTGAATCACCGCTTGCCGGTGAACGCGCCCAGCACCTGCTCGGCCTGCTTGGCCATTTGCTCCTGCATCTGCAGGAACATGTTCTTCGACTGCTCCAGATAGTTGCCCATCATCCCTTGCATCATGGGCGACTGCATGCGCATGAACTGGCTCCACATCTCGGGCGTCAGGCTTTGCGACTGCTCGGACAGGCGTGACTGGATCTCGGTGAAGGTCTGGATGTTCTTTTCCAGATAGTTGCCCATGAAGCCCTGCAGGGCGTGGCCGTAGAAGCGGATCATGTGGGCCAGCATGGCCTCGGTGAACATCGGCGCGCCACCGGCCTCTTGTTCCAGAATGATCTGCAGCAGGATGCTGCGCGTCAGGTCTTCACCCGTCTTGGCGTCGCGCACCACGAAAGGCGTGTGCGCCATCACCAACTCGCGCACCTGCGTCAGCGTGATGTAGCTTGAATGCTGGGTGTCGTAAAGACGGCGGTTCGGGTATTTCTTGATGACGCGCGGCGAGTCGGCTTCAGCGGCGGTGGGCGCCTTCTTTTTCGCCGGCGCGGTGGGTTTGCTTGGACTCATGACGGCGGGCCTTCGGAATGCTGCTGCACTGCAACAGATTGTAGGCGGCGCCGACGGCCAGCCCGCGTCAGGCTTTCCCCAACAGGCTCCGTCGCGTCAGGGGTTGAGCAGCCCGCGCGCCTCGATGCAATCGACCACTTCGCGCAGGCCGGCGCCGGTTTTCAGGTTGGTCATGAAAAAGGGCTTGCGTCCTTGCGCCGTGGTGCGCATGCGTTCGGTGTCGGCGCGCATCACGTCCAGGCTGGCGCCCACGTGCGGCGCCAGATCCGTTTTATTGATGACGAACACGTCGCTCTTCGTGATGCCGGGCCCGCCCTTGCGCGGAATCTTCTCGCCCGCGGCCACGTCGATGACGTAGATCGTCAAATCGCTCAGTTCGGGGCTGAAGGTGGCGGCCAGGTTGTCGCCGCCGCTTTCGACAAACACGATGTCGGCGTCGGGAAACTGCGCCAGCATGCGGTCGATGGCCTCGAGGTTGATGGACGCATCCTCGCGAATCGCCGTGTGCGGGCAGCCGCCGGTTTCCACGCCCATGATGCGCTCGGCCGGCAGCGCGCCGCTCATCGTCAGCAGGCGCTGGTCTTCCTTGGTGTAGATGTCGTTGGTGATGGCGATCAGGTCGTAGCGATCGCGCATGGTTTTGCAGAGCATCTCCAGCAAGGTGGTCTTGCCACTGCCGACCGGGCCGCCAATGCCCACGCGCAGCGGTGGCAGCTTCTTGGTTCGGTTCGGGATGTGGTGCAGTGCGGTCATGGTGGATTGTGAATAAAAAATGCCGCCAGCGCTTTATGGATCAGCGCAAGCAGCTATCAAAAAAATAGT
>JAGOVZ010000105.1 GCA_018060485.1 Ottowia sp.
CGCGTAGCCTTGCAATTTCGTCGTCGTACAAATACAGCGGGTTCATCACGGTCATGTGCAGCGGTGCGGCTCCGTCCACCACAGATCGGCCGGCCATCGCACCTCACGCCGCAGTTGCCCAATGGCCCGCCGAGCTTCAAGGCTGGCCAGTGAGCAAATGAAGATGCGTTTGGCGGCTGGGTGCAGTGGAGGCATGGCACGCCTCGCGGCAATCAATGAAAGTCCCGGCTCGTCGTCAGACCGGCAATGCGGCCGAGCAGCGGGGTGAGGTCGACAAAGCGCCGCGCAATAAGGTGGCGCACATGGCCGCCGCTGTCCTTGTCGCGTTGCCACTCGCCCTGCACCGCCAGCAGGCGCGAGCGCAACAGCGCGTTGCGCTGGTCTTCGTCGACCCGCACACTTTTCCAGACGATGACGTTGACCGAGCCGGTTTCGTCTTCCAGCGTAACGAAGATGGTGCCCTTGGCCGTGCCCGGCTGCTGGCGGCCAATGACGATGCCGCAGGCGCGCACTTGCTGGCCGTGCGGCATCGCCTTCAATTCTTCCGCGCTTTTCAGGCGCCAGCGCTGCAATCGCGGGCGCAACAACGCCACCGGATGGCGCCGCAATGTGAGGCCGATCGAGGCGTAGTCGTGCACGATTTCCTCGCCTTCTGGCGCGGCGGCCAGTTCAAGAGGAGCTTCGTCGATGGGTGCGTCGCGCAGAAATTCGGGCGCTGCCTTCAAGGCCGAGCTCTGCCACACCTGCTGGCGTCGGTGGCCGGCCAGGCTGAGCAAGGCATCCGCCGCGGCAAGCTGATTCAGCTCGCGGGTGTCGAGTTGGGCTCGGCGCGCCAAATCGTCGATGCTGGCAAAGGGCTGATCGGCGCGGGCAGCTTCGATGCGGCGGGCGGCGCCTTCATTCAAGCCTTGCACCAGACGCAGGCCCAGGCGAACGGCGGGGCGGGAAGTTTCTCCTTCCCCCGCTGGGGGAAGGCTGGGATGGGGGTCAGCAGCGCTTGCAACAAACGTGGTCTGCCCCCTCCCCAACCCTCGTCCAGAGGGTGAGGGAGCGAACAGCCCCCTCACCCCAACCCTCTCCCGCAACGCGGCAGAGGAAGTGAATGCACCTGAATTGATAGCTGCTTGCGTTTGATTGACAAGGGGAAATGGCGGATTCGA
The DNA here is from genome assembly GCA_018060485.1 of Ottowia sp. GTDB lineage: Bacteria > Pseudomonadota > Gammaproteobacteria > Burkholderiales > Burkholderiaceae_C > Ottowia. The sequence continues at coordinate 1,161 of JAGOVZ010000105.1, forward strand.
TTCAAAATAAGTTTGATCTGACCCCATTTTTTCCGCCATTTTTTTCGCTTCTGACCCCGATTCTTCTTCAAGCGCGCAATCCCAGTCGCTCATCGTCACATCGGGCGGCAACACCACCACGCCATGCCGCTTGGCGTCTTGCACCAGCTGCGCGGGGCCGTAGAAGCCCATGGGCTGCGAATTGAGCATGGCCGCCACAAAGGCCTCGGGCTCGTGGCACTTGAGCCAGCTGCTTTCATACGCGATCAGCGCAAAGCTGTAGGCGTGGCTTTCAGGAAAGCCGTATTCGCCGAAGCCCTTGATCTGATCGAAGAGGCGTTCGGCAAATGCCCGCTGATAGCCGTTGCGCAGCATGCCGGCCATGAGCTTGTCGCGATGCGGCTCCAGGCCGCCCTTTTTCTTCCACGCCGCCATGTCACGGCGCAGCCGGTCGGCACCTTCAGCGGTGTAATCGGCCGCGATCATGGCCAGTTCCATCACCTGCTCCTGAAAGATGGGGATACCCAGCGTGCGTCCCAGCGCCTTGGCCAAACGCGGCTTCTGACCCGGCATGTCGTGTTTCGAGCGCTCGTATTCGATCGGCAAGCCCCGCCGCGCCCGTTCGCGCGCCTTCAGATACGGGTGCACCATGCCGCCGCTGATGGGCCCGGGCCGCACGATGGCGACTTCGACCACCAGGTCGTAGAACGTGGTGGGCTTCAGGCGCGGCAGCATGCTCATCTGCGCGCGGCTTTCGATCTGGAAGGTGCCCACGGTGTCGGCGCGCCGGATCATCTCGTAGGTTCGCGGGCATTCGCTCTGAATATCGGAGCGGCCGAACGGCTCGCCGCGCCGACGTTCGACCATGTCGATGCAGCGCCGCATGGCGGTGAGCATGCCCAGCGCGAGCACATCGACCTTCATCAGGCTCAGCGCTTCCAGATCGTCCTTGTCCCACTGGATGACCTGGCGCAGCGCGGGCAGCGGCGGCAGGCTTTGCGCCACCTGCGCCATCGCCGCGCTGGTGAAAGCCGGTGCACGAGGCTCTTCATGCGCGCTGGCTTTCCACTCGGCATTGCCCTCCATGGCCGCGGGCTCCAGCGGCACCAGACGGTGCAAGGGTGTTTCCGTCAGCACGAAGCCGCCCACATGCTGGCTCAGATGGCGCGGCGCGCCGCGCAGTTGCTCGGTCAGCTCCAGCCACAGCGCGGCCAAGCGCGGCGTGAGGCTGGCGCCCACGCCCTCTGCCAGCTCGCCCAGGCGGTGCACGGCCAGGCCCTCGTCGAACCAGTGGTGATCCTTGGCGAAGGCGTCGATCAGGCGTTCATCCACGCCCAGCGCCTTGCCCACGTCGCGCAGGGCGCTTCGGGTTCTGTAGCAGATGACGGTGGCGGCCAGCGCGGCGCGGTGGCGGCCGTATTCCTTGTAGATATATTGGATGACCTCTTCGCGTCGCTCGTGCTCGAAATCGACGTCGATGTCGGGCGGTTCATTCTGGCGCGCCTTGCTGATGAAACGCTCCAGCAGCGGGCTGGATTTCTCAGGGTCGGCAGCGGTGATGCCGAGACACCAGCACACCACCGAGTTGGCGGCCGAACCACGCCCCTGGCACAGGATGCCCTGGCTCTTGGCGAAGCACACGATGTGGTGCACGGTGAGAAAGAACATTTCGTAGCGGCATTCCGCAATGAGCGCCAGTTCCTTCTCGATCAGGCGCTCGATGTCGGGCGGCACACCGTGCGGATAACGCTCGGCCGCGCCTGCGTAGGTGAGCCGGCGCAAGGTCTCGGTCGCCGTCAGACCCTCGATCACCGCTTCACTGGGGTAGTTGTACTTGACCTCTTCCAGCGTGAAAGTGCAGCGCTGCGCCACGGCCAGCGTGGCGGCCAGCAAGTCGGGCGGAACCACCTCGGCCAGCCGCTCGCGCGAGCGCAGGTGGCGTTCGCCGTTGGCGTGCAGCTCGAAGCCGCATTCGGCCACCGGCTTGCCGATGCGGATGGCGGTCATCACGTCGTGCAGGCGCTTGGCGGCGCGCACGTGCAGGTGCACGTCGCCCGCGGCGGCCAGCGAGCAGCCGGTGGCTTCCTTCAGGTGCTGCAACTGCGACAGCCACAGGGCATCGTCGGCGGCGCCATTCAGTTCGCCCAGCAGGGTGATTTTTGAATCAAATCGGCCCGCAGCGCTTATCCAGTCAGCGCAAGAAGCTATCGATTCAGGAGTATCCAGCGTGCCTCGCATGGGGGACCACAGCAGCTCGCAACCCTGCAGCGCCACCAGCGCATCGGCCAGCGGCGGCAGGCGGTAGCCGCCCTTGGGCGCGGCCCGGCGCGCGTGGGTGATGAATTCGCACAGGTTGCCCCAGCCGTACAGATCGCGCGCGAGGACAACGAGCGTGCCTTGTCCTTCGAAACGGAATTCACTGCCGACCAGCAGCTTGAGCGGCTCGTGCGCGCCCAGTGCCGTGCGCGAGGCGTGCAGACGCTGAAGATCGTCGTCCGCCTCGCCAGCCTGCAGCGCCTTCTGAGAATCGTTTCTCTCCTTCCACGCCCGCACCACGCCGGCCACCGAGCATTCGTCGGTGATGGCCAGCGCGGTGTAACCCAGCGCCCAGGCGCGCCGCACCAGGTCTTCGGGGCTGGAGGCGCCCCGCTGGAAGCTGAAGTGCGTGAGGCAGTGCAACTCGGCATAGTCCGGTCGATCGCCCCCCTGGCGGGTTCGCGGTGATCGCCTGGGCAGCGCAACCACGTTGTTCTTGCGACGCGCGGCCTCGGCGCGGCGGGCCTCTTCCTTGCGCGACAGCTCAGGCATACAGGCCTTGCAGGAACCAGCGCGGCGCGGCATCGCTGGGTTGAGCAGCAGTGGCGCGTTCGCGGTAGATCCACAGCAGCTCGGCGGCGGCGGTCTGGGCGATGAAGTAATCGCGCGCGGCAGGCTTCGATGCAGCTTCGGCAGCATCGGGCCACCAGCCGACCTCGATGCGACGCGGACCGGTCAGCAGGCGCAGCGGGCCATGGTGGCAAGGCTGCCCGTCCGCCTGCACGTCGAGCGGCAGCGGCTCGCGCAGCAGCCAGGTAGGGGTCAGGGCGTCGGGCAGGTGATTGTGCTGCGGCGCCTTTGTGGGGCGAGAAACCCGAGCGCCTGGCGGGGGCGACGGAGGCGACTCTCCTTCCGATCTTTCCCCTCTGGAGGAAGGAGGAAGACTGCCCTCACCCCTGCCCGCTCCCGCGCGGTGGGAGAGTGAGGAAGGCAGATCGCGCGGCGCAAGGCCGGTCACAGTCAGCTGCGTTTCGCAGCTTCGGCCTTGCTCCCTCGCCCCTCTGGGGAGAGGCTTGGCCTGTCCTGAGCTTGCAGAAGGAGGGTGAGGGGCTGGCGACGTTGACGGGGGTGACGAGGCTGGCCCCCACCCCAACCCTCCCCCAGCGGGGGAGGGAGACAGATGGCCCGCATCTTTTTTCGACGATAACGCACACTCAATCGCCGGCTGCCAGCCCTGCATGCACTCCGGCCGATGGTCGGCGCGCAGCGTGGGGGTTTGCACGCTGGCCGGCCCCAGGCGCGCGCCGACGCGCTCGATGAACACATGCAGCGGATCGCCGGTGCGCTGATCTTCGGGCAAAAAGCTGACGCTCTGCGCGCCCCACGGCGCGGTATCGATGCCGCGCAGGCGCAGCCAGGTGGCGGGCGCCAGCATGGGCGTGTGCGCCAGCCGCTCGGCCAGCAGACGGCGCAGGTGTTCCATGGCCTGCTGGGCTTCAGCGGTGCGGATGAGGAGCGACTGCGTGGGCGGCAACTCGCGCCCATCCAGGCGCTTCAAGTCGAGCGTCCATTCCAGCTCGAAGGCCAGCACGCCCTGCTGGCGCGCGCGCAGCCACAACTGCAGCGACGCCAGCAGGCGGTTGGCCGACCACAGCAGGGCCGGCGCGTCTTCCACCCGCGCGGGCAGTTCCAGCGACTGGTCGAACCGATCGGGCAGTGTGAGCCAGGGGTAGCCCTCGGGCGCCAGGCCCCAGGCGATGTCGAGCGCGCGGCGCAGCTCGGGCCCGAAGCGCCGCACCATCGGCGCGCGCGGCAAGGCATGCACCTCGCCCCAGGTGCGCAGGCCCAGCCGTGACAGCAAGGCGAGGTGCGGGCGCGCGGCAGTCAGCGTGGCCAGCGGCAGCGCGGCGGGCCGGTCGGCCGGCAGTGGCTGGCCTTGCACGCGCAGGCGCAGCATCGCTATTGCTATCATTCCAATAGCTTCTTGCGCTTGATGGACGTGCGCTGGAGCCGGATTTGATTCAATAATCCGACGCTGCAAGGCAGCGCGCCCGTCCCACAGCCGCAGGCTGCCTGAGACTTCGAGCAGCAGCGCTTCATCCACCCACGCCACGTGCGGCGTGAACTGCAAGGCCCACCAGCCCAGCGCCTCGCGCATCGGCACGACGGCGTCTGGCGATCCATCGGACGCGGGCAGCGCCATGCCCGCCGCGCCACCTGCGTCAGGCGGCCACTGCAAGGCGATCCAGTGCATGGCTTTCCTTCTGACCATCGAATGACAGCACGTGCGCGCCGGCCGCGGCGCCCAGGCGTGCCGCGCGCTGCTGCGCGCTGGCAGCCAGCAGCGCGCGCAGGCGCGGCGCTTGCGAGGGCAGGTGAATCGGATCGCCCAACGGCGGGCCGCGGCGCTTGAGGATGTCGACGCACAACGCTGGCGCGGCGTCTTCCTGCGCGCCAGAGCGCCCATCCACCCCTACCCGCAGGCGCAGCCGCGCGCACGAGCTGGCCGCCAGCGCCGCCTCGGGCCGCAGCACGAACAGCAGGCTGTCGGCTCGCAGCGCCGCCGCCGCGTGCAGCCGTCGCAGATCGCCCGCGCGCGCGCGCGGCAGCCAGGCCAGCACGGCGGCGGCGTCGACGCAGCGCAGCGCCTGCTCGCTGGCCCACAACTGCGCCGCTGGCGCATCGCCGCGCACCCACAGCAGCGACGCAGGCGACAGGCCAGCCGCCGAGAAGGTGGGCAGAAACGGCTCGTGCGGCGGATTCACCAGCACCACCACGCCACCTGCCGCCCGCTGGCGCGCCGCCACGGCGGGCAGCAACAGCGACCACACGGCGGCATCGCGCGCCGGCTGCAGCAGCTCGATCAGCGCGCCCAGCGGCCAGCCGCCGCCGGGCAGCTCGGCATCCAGCGCGGCGTGGCCACTGGGCTGGCACAGGTTCAGGCTCTGCGCCAGTTCATCGGCATGCCAGATGGCCACGCCGGCCAGGTCGAGCGTCGGCCGCGCGGCCGCGCCCCTGCCGTCGCGGCCGCCAGGCGGCACGTCGGCAAGGGGTGAGGGTCGGGCCAGGGCGCTCATCTGATTAACTGTATTTTTGTACAGTATTTTGAACGCGTTTCGGCCTGCCATGCAAGTCGTGAAGACAAGGGCCCGCCAGCGCCCGGCCGGTGCGCGCAGCGCGCTACAGGTGCTGAAGCAAAGCGCCGCGCAGGGTCATTGCGGCGGGTGCTGTTCGATGCGGCGCAGCGTGAGCAGCCCCACCAGGCGCGATACCACCAGCGCGATGTACATCACGCCGGCAAACTCTTCCAGCATGACCAGCGCGCGCGCCATCGGCTTGACGGGCACCACGTCGCCCAGACCCACGCTCGACAGCGATGTAAAGCTCAAGAACAGCAGCTCGAACCAACTGCGCGCCGCATCGGGTCGCACGGCGGCGATGAAGCTGCCCGGCGCCAGCACCTGGCACGCCATGTACAGGTGCGCCCAGGCCCAGGCCAGCACGGTGAAGGTGGCGCCGGCGGCCACCAGTTCGTCGGTGGTGGCCACGTCGTCCTGCAGCATGTAGCGGATCAGCGCGCCGGCGGCGTAGAAGTAGAACGCCGCCTCCAGCAGCGACACCGCCAGCAACAGACGCCGGTCGGGCGCCAGCACGTTCCACACCGAAAACACCACCACGCACGCCGCCAGCGCCAGCGCCGATTGCGTGGCCGCCGGGCTGCGCCGCACCATGCGCAGCGCCAGCCCCAGCACCACCAGGCCAAACACCGCCAGCGCAATCTGCCCGCTGGCCGAATCCTGCAGCAGCGGATACAGCAACACGCCCAGCAGTTGCGCGGCCAGCAGCGCGGACGACGGGTGGCGGCGCAGGCGCACGATGAGGCGATGGGTGACGATCATGACCGCCGATTGTCGCCAAACGTGGGGCGCTTGCGCATGCGCGAGAATCGGCGCATGAGCAGCCGCCCGATCCGCCACCAGTACGAAGATTTCATGCGCCACGTGTTCGAGCACGGCGTGTTCAAGGCCGACCGCACTGGTACCGGCACCAAGAGCGTGTTCGGCTACCAGATGCGGTTTGATTTAAGCGAGGGCTTTCCGCTCGTCACCACCAAGAAGGTGCACCTCAAAAGCATCATCTACGAGCTGCTGTGGTTTTTGCGCGGCGACGGCAACGCGCGCTGGCTGCAAGAGCGCGGCGTGACGATCTGGGACGAGTGGGCCAAGCCCGATGGCGACCTGGGGCCGGTGTACGGTGTGCAGTGGCGCAGTTGGCCCAAGCCCGATGGCGGCCACATCGACCAGATCGCGCAGGTGGTGCAGACGCTGAAGACGAACCCCGACTCACGCCGCATCATCGTGAGCGCCTGGAACGTGGCCGATCTGGACCGGATGGCGCTGATGCCGTGCCACGCGTTCTTTCAGTTCTACGTGGCGGATGGCAAATTGAGTTGCCAGCTTTATCAGCGCTCAGCCGACATCTTTCTGGGCGTTCCCTTCAACATCGCCAGCTACGCGCTGTTGACGCACATGCTGGCGCAGCAGTGTGATCTGGCCGTGGGCGACTTCATCTGGACGGGTGGCGATTGCCACATCTACAGCAACCACGAAGCCCAGGTGAAAGAGCAGCTCTCGCGCCAGCCCTTTGCCTACCCCACCCTGCACATCAAGCGACGGCCGCCCTCGATCTTCGATTACGAGTTCGACGATTTCGAAGTGCAGGGCTACCAGCACCACGCCGCCATCAAGGCGCCGGTGGCGGTGTAGTTTTAGATCAAATCGGCCGCTGGCGCTTTTCCATCAAGCGCGAGCAGCTATCAATTTTGCGTTAACCCAATGACCGATCTGTTATCGCTCTACCGCACCATGGTGCGTATCCGCGCCTTCGAGGATGCGGCCGAAGTCGCCAGCCAGGGCGGCGTGGCGGCCTGGGGCAAGGAAGCCTCGGCCACGCCGGCGCTGGTGCGCGGGCCGCTGCATTTGTCCA
>JAGOVZ010000308.1 GCA_018060485.1 Ottowia sp.
AGACGCGCGAGCTTTGCTTGCCGTCGAGCGTGGTGGCGGCATAGGTCTTCACCGGCTTCAGTTCGGCGTCGAACAGCACCACGGTGTGCGGCAGGTAGTTGGCCGCCATCACCCACTGGCCGTCGCCCGACACCGCGATGTTGCGCATGTTGATGCCGGCGCGCACCTCGGCCACGGTTTTCAGGTTCCACAGGTCGTACTTGGTGATCCAGCCGTCGCGCGAGCCGAAGAACACGTAGCGCCCGTCCGGCGTGAACTTGGGGCCGCCGTGCAGCGCAAAGCGGCTGGAAAAGCGGTGGATGGGCTCGAAGCTGTCGCCATCGAGCAGGGTGACGTGGTGGTCGCCGCCTTCGACCACCACGAACAGGTTCATCGGGTCGGCTTGCCATTGCGGCTTGGCGGGCCAGTTCTTCCAGCCGGCGGTCTCGATGCGGCTGGCGACGATGTCGGCGTCGCTCCAGGTCGGCGCGGGTTTGACGGGCGTGTAAATCCAGTCCGTCAACGCCGAGATTTCTTCGGCTTTGAGCGTGTCCTTGAACGGCAGCATCTGCGTCGCCGCGCGCCCGTCCTGGATCACCTTGATCGCGTCGGGCTTGCGCAGGCGCGCCAGGCTTTCAGGCAGCAACGCGGGGCCCATGCCGCCCAGACGCTGCGCACCGTGGCAGGCAGCGCAGTGTTGCTGGTAGAGCGCCTGCACCGAGGCGGGTGCGGCGCCTGGCGGCGTGGCCGCAGGGGTCAGCGCGTGAGCGCCGGCGCCCCACGCGAGCAGGCAGGCGGCAAGGCGCCAGGGGCGGAATACTTCAAAAAACATAGCTGCTTGCGCTTGCTGATCGGGCGCTGGCGCCCGATTTGATCAAGAATCGAGGTGCACGAGCTCGATCACCTTGCGACGCGATGAGTACGCGGTGGTCTCGACGCGTTCGCCGCTGCCGTGAAAGCCGATCTCTTCGTCCGTCAGATAGCACCCCGGGTCTTCCGCCCACGCGTTGCCGGTCACCTGCTGCGCACGCACGCGCGTGTTGCCGCCGCAGATGGCGAAGTGCGCGCAGCCGCCGCAGCGCCCGCCCACGGGGCGCGGCTTGGCTTTCAGGCCGGCCATGAGTGGGTCGCTGGTGTCCTGCCAGATCTCAGAGAACGGCCGCGCCTTGACGTTGCCCAGGCCGTAGTGCCACCACATGGTGTCGGGGTGCACGTCGCCCACGTTGTCGATGTTGGCGATGTTGACGCCCGACGAGTTGCCGCCCCAGGCGACGAGGCGGGCGCGCACGTTTTCCGTCCAGCGCGGCAGGTTTTTCTCGACCCACTGCAGCAGGTACACGCCGTCGGCATCGTTGTTGCCTGTGACGTATTCATGCTGCCCGCCGTCCCGTGCATCGGCCCACGCCGTGTCGTAGAGCAGGTCGAGCGCGGCGCGCGTGGCGATGTGGCGCGCGTCCTTGCCGCGGTGGATGTTGCCGCGGCCGGCGTAGTTGAGGTGGCTGAAGTAGAACTTGTCGACGTTCTCCTCGCGCATCAGTTGCAGCAGATTGGGCAGGTCGTGCGCGTTCAGCTCGGTCATGGTAAAGCGCAGGCCGACCTTGGTGCCGAGCTTTTGCAGATGGCGCACGGCGGCCAGTGATTTGTCGAAGGCGCCGTCGAGCCGGCGGAACTTGTCGTGCGTGGCGCCTATGCCGTCGAGGCTGATGCCGACGTAGTCGAAGCCGTGCTCGTGAATGCGCCTTGCCAGCGGCTCGTCGATGAGCGTGCCGTTGGTTGACAGGCCGACGTAGAACTTCATCGCCTTGGCGCGCTCGGCGATCTCGAAGATGTCGGGGCGCAGCAGCGGCTCGCCGCCCGAGAGGATGAGCGCGGGCACGCCAAAGGCTTTCAGGTCGTCCATGACGCCGAACACTTCGTCCAGCGACAGCTCGCCGGGGTAGTCGTGGTCGGCTGAGAAGGCGTAGCAGTGCTTGCAAGTGAGGTTGCAGCGGCGGATCAGGTTCCAGATGACGACGGGGCCCGGCGCGCCTGCTGGTGCGCCATTTGAATTCTGGCCGTCGCCCTCGCTGCGTCGGCGCGCAGGCGGCGGATAGCTGCCGGTGGCCTCGGCGCGGGCCAACTCGTGCATGAACTGGGAAATGCGAAACATGGGCTGGCCTTCGGGGCTGGCTGGGATGGGCTGATCTTAGGCCGCTGCACGTCGCCGGCCATGATGTGCGTCAATTCCGGCGCCGGGCGGGCCGACGCAGGCTGCGCGAGAACTATAAAAAAGTGAGCTGCTCGCGCTTGTCTGGCAAGCGCTGGAGCCCTGAAACGCTTGAAAAAAGCGCTCAGGCAATCGGCTGGCGCAGCCGCAGCCCGGTCTTCTTGAGGATGGCGCTGGAGAACAGCACATCGTGCGCGCGGCGCGCGGGGCCGAGCAGCGCGGCGACCTGCTCGGCCTGCGCCAGCACCTCTTCGCGCGTGTGGCCGTGCAGCATGGCAAACAGGTTGTAGCGCCACACGCCGGCCTTGCGCGGGCGGCGGTAGCAGTG
>JAGOVZ010000309.1 GCA_018060485.1 Ottowia sp.
CCCGAGCGCGTAGCGCAAATCCTCACGGAATTGCACCCAGACCGGCGCTTCAACTTGCTCGATCTGGGTTGCGGCACCGGTCTGCTGGGAGTGTACCTGGGCCCCATCGAAGGCTTCATGATCGGCGTTGACCTATCTGAGAAGATGCTCGAGCAAGCTGCCCGTCATCATCTGTACGCCCGCTTTCACAATGTCAACGTGCTGGACGCCCTGCGCGATACGCCGGCGGATCACTACGAGGCCATCACCTGCCTGGACGTGCTGGTCTACGTCGGCGACCTGACACCCGTGATCCCGAATGCCTTTCGCATTCTCAAGGCCGGAGGGCACTTCATCTTCACCTGCGAGGCGGCGGCAGAGGACGAAGCCGACATGCTGTTGCGCGGCAGCCAGCGCTACGCGCACAAGGCGTCCTATGTCGAACGCCTGTGCCGCGAGGCAGGCTTCGATGACGTGCGCATCGAGCATCTGGAAGCGCTGCGCATGGAGAACAACGAGCCACTGCCCGGCTTCATCGTGATCGCCCACAAACCCGCGGCCTGACACGCGCCGTGCTTCACTTCGAGCTGCTTGCCACCGACCCCGCCAGCCACGCCCGCCGTGGCCGTCTGATGCTGAATCACGGCGTGGTCGAGACCCCCATCTTCATGCCCGTGGGCACCTATGGCACCGTCAAGGGCGTGATGCCGCGCAGCCTGCACGAGACGGGCGCGCAGATTATTCTGGGCAACACCTTCCATTTGTGGATGCGCCCGGGGCTGGATGTGGTGCAGCAGTTCGGCGGGCTGCACGCCTTCGAGCAGTGGCACAAACCCATCCTCACCGACTCGGGCGGCTTTCAGGTCTGGTCGCTGGGCGAGATGCGCAAGATCAGCGAAGAAGGCGTCAAATTCGCCAGCCCCGTCAATGGCGACAAGCTGTTTCTCACGCCCGAGATCAGCATGCAGATCCAGACCACGTTGAACAGCGACATCGTCATGCAGTTCGACGAGTGCACGCCGTACGAGACCAAGGGCACGCTCACCACCGAGCGCGAGGCGCGCGAGTCGATGGAGCTGAGCCTGCGCTGGGCGCGGCGCTGCCAGGCGGAGTTCGAGCGGCTGGGCAACCCCAACGCGCTGTTCGGCATCGTGCAAGGCGGCATGTTCGAGCACCTGCGCGATGAATCGCTGCAGCAACTGGTCGAGATGGACTTTCCCGGCTACGCGGTGGGCGGCGTCAGCGTCGGCGAGCCGAAGGAAGACATGCTACGCATCACCGCGCACACGCCGCACCGCCTGCCGGCGCACAAACCGCGCTACCTGATGGGCGTGGGCACGCCCGAAGACCTGGTCTACGGCGTGCAGCAGGGCGTGGACATGTTCGACTGCGTGATGCCCACGCGCAACGCGCGCAACGGCCATTTGTTCACGCGCTTTGGCGACTTGAAGATTCGCAATGCGCGCCACAAGACCGACCCGCGCCCGATCGACGAGACCTGCACCTGCTACGCCTGCGCCGGCGCGTCGGGCGTGGCGTATTCGCAAGGCGGGCGCGAAGGTTTCAGCCGTGCCTACCTGCATCACTTGGAACGCTGCGGCGAGATGCTGGCGCCCATGCTGGCCACGGTGCACAACCTGCATTACTACCTGCATTTGATGAGCGAAGTGCGCGCGGCGCTCGACGCGGGCCAACTGAGCGCCTTCGCCGCGCAATTTCACACGGATCGCGCGCGCGGCGTGTAGGCGCGGCGCGCCCCGTGCGCATTTCAGCGTTTACAAGCAAAATTGGCCTCCGGCGCTTGACCAACAAGCGCAAGAAGCTATCAATTCATGAGCAAATCAACCCCCCGTCGCGCGCCGTGCTGGCGCAGCGTGGCCGCGCTGGCCGCGTCGGCTGGGCTGGTCGTGGCCGCGTGGGCGCAAACGCCTGCGCCGGCGGCGGGTGAGCGCTCGGCGGTGCCGGTCGCCGCTTCCACCAGCACCGCGCCGCCCGCGCCCAGCGCCACACCGAGCGCCGCCACCCGCCCGCCCGATGCGTCGGAAATTTGGGCGGCGCTGCAAAAAGCCGGCGTCAAGGAATCCGAAGTCGCCCTGCTCGCGCAGCCGCTGGCGCCGGGCGCGCCGCTGCTGATCTCGCACAACGAGAAGCTGGCCTTCACCCTGGCTTCGACCACCAAGGTCATCACCACGCTGGCCAGCCTGCAGACGCTGCCTGGCAGCTTTCGCTGGCGCACGCGCGCCTGGCTGACCGGCACGCCGCAGGATGGCCGGCTGGCGGGCGATTTGATCCTGGTCGGCGGCGGCGACGCCACGCTCGACAGCAAGCGTCTCACCGACTGGTTCAGGCGCTTGCGCAAGCAGGGCTTAAACCACGTGCAGGGCCAGATCGTGCTCGACCAAAGCCTGTTCCGGCTGGTGGCCAAGGACCACGCGAACACGCCCGTGCCCGAGGCCGGCAACCCGCACCACGCGTGGCCCGACGCCTTCGTGCTGGACGACAGCCGCTTTCAGGTCAAGCTGCGCGCGGGCG
>JAGOVZ010000106.1 GCA_018060485.1 Ottowia sp.
TCGATGAAGCTGCGCAGCTTGTCCGAGCGGCTCGGGTGCTTCAGCTTGCGCAGCGCCTTGGCTTCGATCTGGCGGATGCGCTCGCGCGTGACGTCGAACTGCTTGCCCACTTCTTCCAGCGTGTGGTCGGTGCTCATCTCGATGCCGAAGCGCATGCGCAGCACCTTGGCTTCGCGCGGGGTCAGGCTGTCGAGGATGTCCTTGACCACGTCGCGCAGGCCGGCCTGCATGGCCGCTTCGATCGGCGCGGTGTTGTTGCTGTCCTCGATGAAGTCGCCCAGGTGGCTGTCGTCGTCGTCGCCAATCGGCGTTTCCATGGAGATCGGCTCCTTGGCGATCTTCATGATCTTGCGGATCTTGTCCTCGGGAATCTCCATCTTCTCGGCCAGGATGCCGGCGTCGGGCTCGAAACCGAACTCCTGCAGGTGCTGGCGCGAGATGCGGTTCATCTTGTTGATGGTCTCGATCATGTGCACCGGGATGCGGATGGTGCGCGCCTGGTCGGCAATCGAGCGCGTGATCGCCTGGCGAATCCACCACGTGGCGTAGGTCGAGAACTTGTAGCCGCGGCGGTATTCGAACTTGTCCACCGCCTTCATCAGGCCGATGTTGCCCTCTTGAATCAAATCGAGGAACTGCAGGCCGCGGTTGGTGTACTTCTTGGCAATCGAGATCACCAGGCGCAGGTTGGCCTCGATCATCTCTTTCTTGGCGTCGCGCGAGGCGGCTTCGCCTTCGTTCATGCGCTTGTTGATGCTTTTCAGCTCATCGAGCGGCACCACCACCTGCGACTGCAGGTCGATCAGCTTTTGCTGCAGATCCTGGATCGGCGGAATGTTGCGCGCCATCACCGCGCTCCACGGCTTGCCGGCGGCGGCTTGTTTTTCGACCCATTTCAGGTTGAGCACGTTCGAGGCGACCTTGTGGCCGGCCTTGTCGCGCCCCGAGAAGTCGGCGATGAACAGCTCCTGCGGGTAGCCGCACTTGTCGACGATGATGCGGCGCAGTTCGCGCTCGTACTTGCGCACGTCGTCCACCTGGCTGCGCAGCAGGTCGCACAGCTTCTCGATGGTCTTGGCGGTGAAGCGGATGCTCATCAGCCGCTCGGACAGCGCGTGCTGCGACTTCACGTAGTTGGGCGAGCCCCAGCCTTCCTTGTCGTAGGCCTTGTGCACCTTCTCGAACAGCGAGGCGATCTCGTCAAAGCGCTCCAGTGCCTCGGTCTTGAGCTTTTCCAGCAGGCGCGTCATGGCCTTGGAGCCGCCCTTGCCGTCGTCGTCGTCTTCTTCGTCGTATTCGTCGAAGTCTTCCTCGGCCACGTAGTCGTCGTTTTCGTTGGCGTCGGAGAAGCCATCGACGATGGTGTTGATGACCACCTTGCCTTCGCGGATCTCGGCGGCCATGCGCAGGATTTCGGCAATCGTCGCCGGGCTGGCGCTGATGGCTTCCATCATGGCCATCAGGCCGCCTTCGATGCGCTTGGCAATCTCGATTTCGCCCTCGCGCGTGAGCAGCTCCACCGTGCCCATCTCGCGCATGTACATGCGCACCGGGTCGGTGGTGCGGCCAAATTCCGAATCGACGGTGGACAGCGCGGCTTCGGCGGCTTCTTCAGCTTCTTCCTCGCTGGAGCCGGTGGGCGCGTTGTCGGTGATGATCAGCGTCTCGGCATCGGGCGTCTGCTCGTACACGGCCACGCCCAGGTCGTTCAGCGTGGCGATCACGGCTTCAAGCGTCTCGGCGTCGAACAGCTTGTCGGGCAGATGGTCGGAGATTTCGACGTGCGTCAGGTAGCCGCGCGTCTTGCCCAATTTCAGCAGCGCCTTCAGGTTGGCGCGGCGCAGGTTCATCTCTTCCTCGGACAGCACGCTGTCGTCAAGGCCGAATTCCTTCATCAAGGCGCGTTCCTTGGCCTTGCTGATCTTCATGCGCAGCGGCTTGACCTTCTCGACCACGCCTTCGGCCGGCGCGGCCTCGGCTTCGGGCTCGCCTTCCAGGTCGGCCTCGATGTCCGACAGGTCTTCGTCCTCGACCTCCTTGGCGCCCGCCTTGCCCGGACGGCCGCGCTTGGCCGGTGTCGATTTTTCAGCCGCAGCGGCGCCTTTGGCGGGGCGGCCGGCCTTCTTGGCGGGCGCAGCGGCGGCTTTCTTGGTGCTCAGTTCCTCGACTTCGTCGGGCGCCGCCGTCTTGCGTGCAGCGGACTTGGCCGCCGGCTTGGCGGCGGCTTTGGCGGGAGCGGACTTGGCGGCGGGCTTCTGGCTGGTCGGCATCAATGCACCTCAAAGGCTGTGAGCGGCCATGCGCGCGCGGGCAAGCGCGATCTGGCGGCTCGGGATCAATCAACAAAACGCTTTTTCAACAACGAACGCCGCAGCGACTGGGCTGACCGGCGCCGGGGCAAGATGGGTGGGCGAACATTTGGGGTGCAGTCCTTGCGGTAGGTGGCCGTCCCTGGGGCTGGGGAATCGCGCCCATCTGGGTCGCGTGGCCGGTTCGGAGGTGCTGCTGTCGCTCTTGCCGGTGACAAGCTTTCAATTATAGCGCGATCGCCTGATTTCAAGCCCTGTTTCGGGCTATGCAGGCGCCGGGGGCGGCGGCTCGGCCAGTTCACGCAGCAGCGCCTGGTAGCGCGCCATGTCGCCGCCCGCCAGCGCGGCGTCCATGCGGCGCTTGAGCTGTTCGCGCCGCTCGGTGCGCAAGATGCCCTGCAGCTCGTCGGGCTCGGACACGATGTCGGGCGGCAGTTTTTGCACTTCCTCGACGGCCCAGTCTTCGTGCTCGTGCCCGCGCAGGGCTTCGCGCAGCGCGCTCCAGGGTTGCGGGCCGTGGTCCAGCGCTTGGCCCGCCAGCCAGGTGAACAGGGGCCCCAGCGGCGCCGGCAAGTCGCACAGCAGCACGTGTTCGTCCTGGCTCAGGCGATCCCACGCGCTGGGCTCGGTCAGCACGATCTGCAGCGCGCGCGTGCAGCGCCCGGCGGGCGGGCGGCGCAGCGGGCGGGCGGGCCTATTTTCAAACGTTTTAGGGCTCTGGCGCTTGTCTGACAAGCGCGAGTAGCTATTTTTTTCATAGCTTCTTTGGGGCGCACGGCGAATGCCCCACAGCTGCTCCAGCTCGTGCATGCCGATCTGCACCTGCGCCGCGATCTCGACCAGCAACTGTTGCGCCAAGGCGCCGGCGGGCAACAGTTGCCACAGCGGGCGCGCGTTGGAGGCAAAGTGCGAGCGGCCCTCGGCGGTCTGCATGTCGCAGTCCTCCGCTGCCGCGTCGAGCAGAAAGCGCGACAGCGGTACCGCGTCCTTGATGGCTTGCCCGAACGCCTCGCTGCCTTGGGTGCGGATGAAGCTGTCGGGGTCGTGCTCGGCCGGCAGAAACAAGAACTTGACGGAGCGCGTGTCGCTGGCAAAGGGCAGGGCGGCTTCCAGCGCCTTGCGCGCGGCGCGGCGGCCGGCTGAGTCGCCATCAAAGCTGAACACCACCTGATCGGTGAAGCGAAACAGCTTTTGCACGTGCTCGGGCGTGCAGGCCGTGCCCAGCGTGGCGACGGCGTTGGCAAAGCCGAGCTGCGCCAGCGCCACCACGTCCATGTAGCCTTCGGTGACCAGCGCAAAGCCGTGTTCGCGCAGCGCGCTGCGGGCCTCGAACAAGCCGTACAGCTCGCGTCCCTTGTGAAAGACGGGCGTTTCGGGCGAGTTCAGGTACTTGGGCTTTTCGTCGCCCAGCACGCGGCCGCCGAAGCCGATGACCTCGCCCTTGACGCTGCGGATCGGGAACATGATGCGGTCGCGGAAGCGATCGTAGCGCTTGGCCTGTCCTGAGCCTGTCGAAGGATCGTCCTCGCCCACGATGACCAGGCCGGATTCGTCCAGCAGCGGATCGGCGTAGTCCGGGAACACGCTGGCCAGCGTGCGCCAGCCTTCGGGCGCGTAGCCTAGGCCGAAGTCGCGCGCCACCTGGCCCGACAGCCCGCGCTTCTTGAGATAGTCGACGGCGCGCGGCGAGTCCTTCAGGTGCTTCTTGTACCCCTCACCGGCGCGCGCCAGCACATCGGTGAGCGTGTGGCGTTTTTCGGTTTCTTGCGCCGCGCGGGCGCGCTCTTGCGGGCTGCGTTCGTCCTCGGGCACCTGCAAGCCGTATTGCTGCGCCAGGTCGTGCACCACCTCGACAAAGCCGGCGCCCGTGTGGTCCATCAGAAAGCCGATGGCGTTGCCGTTCTTGCCGCAGCCGAAGCAGTGATAGAACTGCTTGGACGGGCTGACGGTGAACGAGGGCGACTTTTCGCTGTGGAACGGGCACAGGCCCGAAAAATTGGCGCCCGTTTTCTTGAGCTGCACGTAGCGCCCGACGATCTCGACCACGTCGGTGCGCGCCAGAAGCTCCTGGATGAACGGTTGCGGGATGCTCACCGGTCGATTGTGGCGCAAGCCAACTTTCAGTCCGCCGTCAGCGCGCTGCCTAGAATGGTTTGCACAACACACAGGAGACACGCAATGCCCGGCATTTTCGACACCGACTTGCCACGCACCGAGGCGAATTTCGCCCCCTTCACACCGCTGGCTTTCATCCAGCGCACGGCCGAGGTGTACCCGGACAAGCTGGCCATCGTGCATGGCGATCTGCGCCAAAGCTGGGGCCAGACCTACGCGCGCTGCCGCCAGCTGGCCAGCGCCTTGCAACAGGCCGGCATCGGCAAGAACGACACCGTGGCCGTGATGCTGCCCAACACGCCACCGATGGTCGAAGCGCACTTCGGCGTGCCGATGGCGGGCGCGGTGCTGAACACGCTGAACACGCGGCTCGACCCCGAGGCGGTGGCCTTCATGCTCGACCACGGCGAGGCCAAGGCGCTGATCGTGGATCCGGAATTTGCCAGCATCGTCAAGAAGGCGCTGGCGCTGCGCGAGTCGAAGGCGCCGTTGTTGGTGATCGATGTCGAGGATGCGCTGTACGGCGAGGGCCAGAAGATCGGCAGCATCACCTACGACGCCTTTGTTGCGCAGGGCGATCCGAAGTTCGAGTGGAAATACCCCGCCGACGAATGGGACGCCATCGCGCTCAATTACACCAGCGGCACCACCGGCAACCCCAAGGGCGTGGTCTATCACCACCGCGGCGCGGCGACCAATGCGGTGAGCAACATCCTCGAATGGGACATGCCCAAGCACGCGGTCTATCTGTGGACGCTGCCCATGTTCCACTGCAACGGCTGGTGCTTTCCGTGGACGGTGGCGGCGCGCGCGGCGGTCAACGTGTGCCTGCGGCGCGTGGAAGCCAAGGCCATCTTCGACGCCATTCGAAACCACGGCGTGACGCACTACTGCGGCGCGCCCATCGTGCACGGCCTGCTGGTGAATGCTCCGGATGAGATGAAGCAGGGCGTGCCGGCGGGTGTGAAATGCATGGTCGCGGGCGCAGCGCCGCCGGCCTCGATGATCGAGGGCATGGAGCAGATGGGGTTCGACCTGACCCACGTGTACGGCCTGACCGAGGTTTACGGCCCTGCCACCGTGTGCGCCAAGCACGACGCGTGGAACGAACTGGACATTGGCGAACGCGCCCGCCTGAACGCGCGCCAGGGCGTGCGCTACCACCTGCAGCGCGACGCGCGCGTGCTCGACCCCACGACGATGCAGCCCGTGCCGTGGGACGGCGAAACCATGGGCGAGATCATGTTCCGCGGCAACATCGCCATGAAGGGCTACCTGAAGAACCCGAAAGCGACCGAGGAAGCCTTTGCCGGCGGCTGGTTCCACTCAGGCGATCTGGCGGTGCAGTACCCGGACGGCTACATCAAGATCAAGGACCGCAGCAAGGACATCATCATCTCGGGCGGCGAGAACATTTCGTCCATCGAGGTCGAAGACGTGCTGTACCGCCACCCAGCGGTGCTGGCCGCCGCCGTGGTGGCCAAGCCGGACGAGCGCTGGGGCGAAACCCCCTGCGCCTTCCTGGAACTGAAGCCTGGCGCCGAGGTCACGCAGGCCGACATCGTGGCGCACTGCAAGCAGCACCTGGCCGGCTTCAAGGTGCCGCGCGCCATTGTGTTTGGCGAGTTGCCCAAGACGTCGACCGGAAAGATTCAGAAGTTTGAGTTGCGCAAGCAGGCGGGCAGCGCTGCGGCCATTGATGTGTAGATTGTGCCGCTGGCGCACGTCTGTATTGGTGCTTAAGCTATTGATAGAGTAGCGAACAGCCACCCTGTCATTGACCCGGAAACAGCGCCGCAATCCGCTCGCGCAGCCAGCGTTGGGCGGGGTCGTGCTCGAAGCGGCGGCTCCAGTGCATGGCGACGGTGAGTTCGCGCATCGGCAGCACTGGGTCGAAGATGGCGAAGTCGCTCTGCGGCGAAATGCCCAGCGCCACCGAATGCGGCATCAGCACCGCGAGGTCGGTGGTGCGCACCGTCATCGGCAGCGACAAGAAGTTGGCGGCCGTCAGGCGCACGCGCTGCTGCAAGCCCAGCAGATGAAGAATGCGCAGCGTGTCGGCGTGCGAGCGCACGGTGGCAAATTCCAGTTGCCCCAGGGCGTCGTGGCCCGGTGCGGTTTTCAGCCGACGCCAGCGCCGCGCCATGGGGTGGTCGCGCCGCAACATCACCACGTACACGTCGCTGAGCAGCGGCCGCATCGAGGTGTCGGTCACTTCGCGCAGGTAGCCGATGGCCAGGTCGATGCGGCCGGCGTGCAGCGCCGGCGCGATGTCGGGCTGCGGCAGTGGTGAAGTCTCGATGCGCGTGAGTGGTGCCTCGCGCCGCAGCAGGGCCATCAGCGCGGGCAGAAAGCGCGCTTCGCCGATGTCGGAAAGATGCAGGCGGAACACGCGCCGTGATTCGCGTGGCCTGAACTGATCGGCGGGCGCCTCCAGCGCGCCTTCGAGCAGCGACAGGGCCGACTGGATCGCCGCCGCCAACTGATCGGCCCGCGGCGTGGGTTGCACGCCACCGGGCGCGCGGTGGAACAGCACGTCGCCCAACTGATGGCGCAGGCGGCTCAAGCCCTGGCTGGCGGCCGGCTGCGACAGGCCCAGCTCCTCGGCAGCCTGGCTCACGCTGCGCCGCCGCCAGATGGCGTCGAACAGGCGCAGCAGGTTCAGATCCAGGTTTTCAATATTCATTCAGTGCATGTTGCTTATCACGTTCATTGGATTGATGAATGTCCCGACGCGCGCCACACTGCGCGGCAGGAGACACAACACGCATGGAAGTTTCGTTTGCGCACGAGATCGAGTCGCTGCGCCTGGGCGCCGGGCAGACTTTTCATGGCGAGGGCATCCTGGCCATCACCAAGGGCCTGCTGCAGTCGGGCGTGGCCTACGTGGGCGGCTACCAGGGCGCGCCGGTGTCGCACCTGATGGACGTGCTGGTGCAGGCCAAGGGCTTGATGGCGGAATTGGGTGTGCACGTGGAAGCCTGTTCCAACGAAGCCTCGGCCGCTGCCATGCTGGGCGCGTCGATCCACTATCCGCTGCGCGGCGCGGTGACGTGGAAGAGCATCGTCGGCACCAACGTGGCGGCCGATGCGCTGTCCAACCTGTCGTCGCCGGGCGTGACCGGCGGCGTGCTGATCGTGGTGGGCGAGGACTATGGCGCGGGCGCCAGGCACCAGCCACACCATCGCGCGCGGCGACGCAGTGATGTGCATCGAAGTTTGAATCAAACAAGCCGCTTACGCTTGATGGAAAAGCACAATCAGCTACCAATTCAATAGCTATCAGCCAGAAAGTTCATGCGGCTTTGGGGCGGCGGGCAGCCGCTTTGGCGCGCGGCTTCCTGGGCTTGGGCGGCGGCAACGCATCCGCCGTGGCTTGCAGCAGTGCGCGCAGCCAGTCGCGCTCGTCCCAGCGCTCGGGCGAGACCAGCAGGTGCGGCTTGGCCTTGTCGTAAAAGCGCCCCCACACCGGCGGCGCCATCATGGCCACGCCCGCGTCGGTCGGCTTGACGTAGAGCAGGTCGTCGCACACGAAGGCGACCGGCTTGTCGCCCACGTAGACGCAATACTCGCCAAACATGCGGCGCGTGCGCAAGCTGGGCCAGTCGCCCAGTTGGTCGAGCAGGAAGGCCAGCGTCTCGGGGCGCGTCGACATGGGTTCGCGCGCTTATTTCGGCGCCAGGCGGATCGCGCCGTCGAGCCGGATCACCTCGCCGTTCAGCATGTCGTTCTCCAGAATGTGCTTGACCAGCTTGGCGTAGTCCTGCGGCGTGCCCAGGCGGCTGGGGAAGGGCACCATGGCCGCCAGCGCGTC
>JAGOVZ010000107.1:0-4170 GCA_018060485.1 Ottowia sp.
TCTGCGTCCTCTGCGTAATTTCTGCGTCCTTTGCGTCCGGCTGCTCCGACTCAGCCCAACATCATTGAGGTTGGAAGCCGCTGTCCTTGATGATGCGCGACCACACCTGCGTGTAGGCGCGCTCGCGCTTGTCGAGCTGCTGCGGGCTCATGTAGCCCACCGTCAGCCCCATGTCTGTGAGCGACTTGCGCACGTCGGGCATGGCGACCACCTTGTCCAGCGCCTGGCTGAAGCCGTTGATGAAGGTGGTGGGCGTGCCCTTGGGCGCCCAGATGCCGTAGAAGGGCGTGTCTTCCAGCCCCTTGAAGCCCAGCTCGGCCAGCGTGGGCACATCGGGCATGGCGGCCTGGCGCTGGGCGCCGAGCACGGCAATCATCTGCAGCTTGCCGGCGCGCTGGTATTCGATGAAGTCCTGCACCGAGCCGACGCCGGCCGGAATCTGGTTGCCCAGCATGTCGGCCATCATCGGCGCGCTGCCCTTGTACGGCACCGGCGTCAAATCCAGCCCGTAGCGCTTGCCGATCAACTGCACCAGGAACTCGGGCGTCGAGGCCGGTGCCGGGATGCCGACCGAGCCCTTGCCGCCCTGCGACTTGACCCACTCGACGAACTCGGGCACCGACTTGACCGGCGTGCCGGGCGACACCGCCAGACCGTTGACGAAGGTGGCGAAGCCGCCCAGCGGCGTGAAGTCCTCGTGCGGCGCGTAGCCGGGCTTCTTGACCACCTGCGGCAGGATCGAGATGGTGTGGTCGTGCGACAGAAAGACGGTGGTGCCGTCGGGCTTGGCGGCCTTCAGCAGCTGGGCGGCGATCTGGCCGCCGGCGCCGGGGCGGTTTTCCACCAGCACGCTGCGGCCCAGCTCTTTTTCCAGCCGCTCGGCCAGCAGGCGCGCGATCACGTCCGAGCCGCCGCCGGCCGGAAAGCCCACCAGCACGTGGATCGGCGGTTCGTTCGCGGCCCAGGCCGAGGGTGCGGCGGCCACGACGGTGCTGGCGAGCAGGGTGGCGGTGAAGCGGCGGCGGCTGGTCATGCAGGCTCTCCCAGAAGCAGCCCCGGGCTGGGGCAAAGCCGGCAATTTTAATGAAGGGTGGGCCAGGGGGCAGCGCGCTCAGCGCCCGCGCAACGTATCGGCCGGCAGGCGGTCGATCTCGACCAGCAGCGCCGCCAGCGCGCGGCCGGCGGCGTCGACCAGCGCCAGCCCATCGTCGACGTTGGCGGCGCTGGCGTTGCCGGCGGCGCCGTCGGGGTTCAAGTCCTGAGCGGCCCAGGCCAGCTTGGCGCTCTTGCCGTTGCCCAGCAGGGCGAAGTCGCGCGCGCGCTGCTGCGAGCTGGAGGCAAAGTCCCGCGCCTTCGACTGGCGCACCAGCCGGGGTTTCAGCGCCAGCATCATGGCCGTTTCGATCTGGCCGCCGTGCACGCCAAAGCGCTGCTCGTCGGCCGAAAAGCGCGTCATCAAATCCTCGCCATCGGGGCTTTTGAGCGGCAGGTTGAACCAGCTCACGCCGTACACCAGCATGCCCAGCCGCGTGCGCAGCTCGCGCGCCACCACGTCCATCAGCCCGACGTGGCCGCCGTGCGTGTTGAACAGCACCAGCTTGTTCACGCCGCTGGCCGACACGCTTTCGGCGATGTCGGTCCACAGCCGCATCACGGTCTCGGCCTTCAGGCTCAGCGTGCCGGCAAAGGCGGTGTGTTCGGGGCTGTAGCCGATGCGTTGCACCGGCAGAAACAGCGCCGGCAGATCGGGCGGCAGGTGCGTGGCCGCGATCTGCACCATGCTGTGCGCCAGGTTGGCATCGACCGACAGCGGCAAGTGCGGCCCGTGCTGCTCTGTCGCGCCCAGCGGCAGCACGGCAATGGCGCGCGCCAGGTCGAGCGTGGCGAAATCCGTCGTGATCAGGTCCGACCAGTGGCGGCTGCGCGGTGGCAGCTTGGGCAGGTTCTGCGGCATGGGCGCGATGTTACGCCCCGCCACCATCATTTGGCGCATGACCGAAGAGCTGTTTCGCCAGGACGCCACGCTGACCGAATGCGCCGCCACCGTGCTGGATGTGACCGAGCAGGGCATCGTGCTGGGCCGCACCGTGTTCTACGCGCTGGGCGGCGGCCAGGCCGGCGACAGCGGCTGGCTGGTGCTGGCCGATGGCGCCGAATTGGTGATCGCCGACACGCGCAAGGAAAAAGACGAGGCGGGCGTCGCCACAGGCCGAATCTGCCACCTGCCCTCGCCAGAACAGCGCGAGCAGCTCTCAAAAATAAAGCAAGGCGATGCGGTCACAGCCCGCATCGACGCCCCGCGCCGCCAGCGGCTGATGCGCTTTCACACCGCCTCGCACCTGCTGTGCCACCTGGTGCCGCAGCCGGTCAATGGCTGCTCGATCACGCCCGACCACGCGCGCATCGACTTCCACATGACCGAGCCGCTCGACAAGGAACAGCTCACCGCCGGCCTGGCGCGCCTGGTCGCTGCCGCGCTGCCGGTGGGGGTGGGCCGCGTGACCGATGCCGAACTCGACGCCAATCCGCAACTGGTGAAAAGCATGAGCGTGCAACCGCCGCGCGGCAGCGGCACGGTGCGCACGATACGCATTGGCGCGGGCGACTTGATCGACCTGCAGCCCTGTGGCGGCACGCACGTGGCCAACACGGCAGAGATCGGCCGCGTGGTGGTCACCAAGATCGAAAAGAAAAGCGCGCAAAGCCGCCGCGTGGTGCTGGGCTGGGCGGCTGAGTCTTAAAAGAAAAGTGCCGCCAGCGCTTGATGGACAAGCGTGAGGCGCTATGAATTTTGATGTCGTCTCGACAGCGGACGGCATCGGATGGCCGCGGAGCAGGCCAT
Organism: Ottowia sp.; assembly: GCA_018060485.1. Classification (GTDB taxonomy): domain Bacteria; phylum Pseudomonadota; class Gammaproteobacteria; order Burkholderiales; family Burkholderiaceae_C; genus Ottowia. The sequence continues at coordinate 2,843 of JAGOVZ010000107.1, forward strand.
GCGTGGGCGCCGTGGCCGGGGTTTCCCCGGCCAGTGGCGCCGTCCCCCGCCGGCAGAGAGAGGGGGAAGACGCCGAAGGCGGCTCAGGGGGTGTTGACTTTCATTAGCGCGCGACCCGCTGCCCAGCGCGCCAGCAGCGCAAAGGCCAGCGCCGCCAGCACCACGTAGCCGATCAGTGCCCAGCGAAAACTGGCGATGAAGGATTCGTGCCGCTCGATGTCCAGCGCCATCGCCACCGTGAGTGTGGATGCGCCTTCCATCGGCAGGCGCATCGCCAGCGCGCTGCCGCGCCAGGCGCGGCCGTCGTCGCTGCGCCAGGTGATGAGCGGCGCCGGCTGCGAACTGGCGCTGGGCCGCGCCAGCAGCGCCGGCGGCAGGCCGCTGGCCGGCCCTTGCTCGTACAGCGGCTGGCCGTAAGCGCCTTGCACGCGCACGGCCAGCGCCGGCTCGTCGGCAAACGCGGCCTCGAAGCGCGCCGGCAGCGCGGCCAGCGCGGCGGTGTTGTCGACCCGCACCAGCAGCGCGCGCGCCGCCTGCAGGTGGGCGTGCAGCAGGTCGCGGTCCCGCGACTCAAAGTGCAGGTGCAGCGCCAGCAGGCTCACCGCCGCCAGCAGGCCGAGCAGCAGCGCGCAGGCGGCCGTCAGCAGCGCCGCCAGGCGGTCGGCCGCGGCCGATCGCGCCTGGGGCAGCGGTGCGGCGGCGTGCTGTGCCGGATGCTCGGGAGTGGTCAAGGGCGGTGGCGCCCGCGCCGTTGCGGCGGCTGCGGGACAATGCGGCTGGAAGGCGCGAGTGTGCCCGTGATTGAACCGGGGTGCCGTGCGCGCCGCCACCACCTTGTTTGCCAGGAGATCAAGCCATGAATTCTTCACACCCGTGTCGCCGCCACGCCCTGCGGCTGCTGGCCAGTGCCGCCGGCGCTGCCCTGTTGCCCGCCGCGTGGGCGCAGAAACGGCCCGAGTCGACCGCCGTGGAACTGTGGAAAGACGCCAGCTGCGGCTGCTGCGAGGACTGGATCACGCACATGAAGCAGCACGGCTTCACGGTGACGGCGCACGACACCGGCAACAACGCGGTGCGCGCGCGGCTGGGGCTGGCGCAGAAATACGGCTCGTGCCACACCGCGCTGGTCGGCGGCTACGTGGTCGAGGGCCACGTGCACGCCGACGACGTGCGCCGCCTGCTGCGCGATAAACCCGTGGCGTTGGGCCTGGCGGTGCCGGGCATGCCGGTCGGCTCGCCCGGCATGGACGGCGCGGTGTACGGCGGCCGGCGCGACAAGTACGACACGCTGCTGGTGCTGCGCGATGGCAGCAGCCGGGTGTTTCGCA